>VYDD01000467.1 GCA_009843625.1 Gammaproteobacteria bacterium
GCCGGGTGCGGTCGACCGGGCCGCGCTCATCGCTTTATACAATGCGACGGGCGGGGCGACGCGCTGGCATGAGGCGAAGAACTGGAACACCTCCGAGAGCATCGACGAATGGCACGGGGTTTCGACCGATCTGGCCGGCTTCGTGACCGAGCTGTCGCTTCCGGGCAACAACCTTTCCGGAACGCTCCCGCCCGAACTCGGGGATCTGACACACCTGAGCCAGCTGGTTCTGGACGGCAACGAACTGACGGCGACGATTCCAGGTGAACTCGGGAATCTGGCAGAGCTGAAAGGACTGGTACTCGACAACAATGACCTGTCGGGGGCGATTCCGACTGAACTCGGCAACCTGGCACAGCTGAGAAGGCTGGTTCTCGGCAACAACGAACTTTCGGGGCCGATCCCGTCGGCCTTGGCGGAGCTGAGCCAGCTGACCTTGCTCGATCTGACCGGCAACAACCTCAGCGGAACGATCCCGGCTGAACTCGGGACACTGCCGCGCCTCGACTCCCTGATGCTCGGCAACAACGAGCTGTCCGGTCCGATTCCCGCCGAGTTGGGCGACCTGAGTTCTCTGCAGTGGCTGCGCCTGTCGTTTAATCGGCTGTCTGGTGCCGTCCCGCCGGAACTTGGCAAGCTGACGAATCTGACGTACCTGAGCGTCAGCCGCAACGAGCTGTCCGGCCCGATTCCAACGGAGTTGGCGGGCCTGGATGCGATTCGTTTTCTGTCGGTCTCGCGCAACAACCTGTCGGGCGGGATTCCGCCCGGGTTTGGAGACCTGACCGCCCTGCGGCAGCTGTATCTCTACGACAACGAACTCACCGGTGGAATCCCGGTCTCGCTGGGGAACCTGTCGGAACTGATGCTGCTCTGGATTCACGAAAACGCGCTCTCCGGTCCTCTTCCCGAGGAGTTCGGCCACCTCGCCGCGCTTCAGAGTCTGCGCGTTGCCGGCAACAGGCTGCGCGGCGGGTTGCCCCGCGGTTTCGGCCACCTGCAGGCCTTGAACCGAATCGAGCTTGACGAGAACCACGATCTGGCCGGTTTGCTTCCGCGAAGCATGCTGGAGCTGAGGTTCCTGGAGGAGTTGTCGTACGGCGCGACCGGCCTGTGCGCCCAGATCGACGACGAGTTCCAGAGGTGGCTGCGAGGGATCCCGGACGGCGACCGGCCGGATTGCAGCGTCGCGCAGGTCGAACGACATGCTCTCAACGACCTGCACGTGGTGACGGATGGCTCGTCCTGGGCGAATCGAACGGCGTGGGCGACAGATGCGCCGCTGGCCGACTGGCATGGAGTGGCCACCGAAGACGGACGCGTCGTGGAAGTGGTACTGCCCGCCAACGGCCTGTCCGGCCCGCTGCCTTCAGAGATCGCCAACCTGACCGAACTCCGGGTGCTCAACCTGGCTGGGAACGACCTGTCCGGTGCGTTTCCGGGGACCATCACCGGACTGCAGGAGCTTACCGAGTTGCGTATGGGCCGGAACGCAGGCCTGAAGGGAGTGCTCCCTTTTGCTCTCCGGCGCCTGGAACGAGTCCGGGTGCTCCGCTACGACGACACCGGCCTGTGCGCATCTCCTTCACCGGGCTTTCAGGCATGGTACGCCGCGATCGAGGAAACCGCGGGCGCCCTCTGCGACAACGTTGAAGAAGTCACGGTTTTCATGCCGATGGTCTACCTGACGCAGTCGGTCCAGACCCCCTCCGGAAGCGTACGCCTGGTGGCCAACCGGGACGCACTGTTGCGGGCATTCGTCACGTCCGAGCAACCCGGCGGGTTCTTCGAGCCCGAGGTTGTTGCCGTGTTCACGGGGCCGGAGGGCGACGAGGTTCACCGCGTGGCGATGACCCGACATGCCAACCAGATTCCCACGGACGCGGACGAGGGCAACCTGGAGCTGTCATACAACGCCGTGATCCCCGGCGAGATCATCGTCCCCGGGGTCGAGATGGTCGTCGAGGTGGACCCCGAGGGAACTGTGCCCTTCACTGCCGGAAGCGAGACCCGTTTCCCCGGCCAGGGCTCCGCTCCGCTGAACGTGGTGGCGGTGCCCCCAATGCAGTTGGCGCTGGTTCCGGTCATCACAACCACGGAGCCTGACACGTCGGTTCTGAGCTGGGTACGCGGCATCTCCGCCGACAGCCCGCAACTGGAACTGCTCAGGCACGCGTTCCCTTTTGCCGAGTTCAGCGTTAGTCCGCGCGAACCCTATTACACGTCGCAGAATCTCGCCACCACGGTCGGGCAGGTGGCACTGTTCGGAGAACTCGAGGCGGTTCGCGCATCGGAAGGCGGCACGGGCTACTACTACGGGGTGGTCGCCGACCTAGGAGGGGCCATTGGAGGTCGAGGGCAGCGACCTGGCTGGGTGAGCATCGGCGTAAGGAGCCCGGGCACGCTGGCGCACGAAGTGGGACACAATCTCTCGCTCAGGCACGCGCCATGCGGCGATCCCAACGGCGTCGATCCGGACTTCCCGTACCCGGACGGAAGCATCGGCGTGTGGGGGTACGACTTCAGGAATGGATCACTGGTGCCCCCCGACCGCAGCAAGGACATCATGACCTACTGCGACACGTTGCCATGGCTGAGCGATTACTTCTACCAGCAAGTGATCGACCATCGTGCAGGGTTGGCTGCGGGAGTCGCAAACGCCGGGTTGGCTGCGTCGAACCCGCCTTCCGACATGCTGGCTCTGTGGGGCGGGATGGTCGATGAGGAGTTGTGGATCGAGCCGGTGTTCTCGATGAAGGCGGCAGCGAGATTGCCCGATGTGCAGGGTCCGTACAGCATTCGAGGAACCGACCAGGATGGCCGCACTCTGTTCTCACTGGACTTCACGCCCACTCCGGACGGGCACGGCGGCAGGCACTTCTTCTTCACGGTGCCGATCGAGGCCGATTGGGAGAACTCGCTCGATCGCATCACGCTGACGGGGCCGGAGGGCGTGGCCTATCTTGACCAGAACGACGAGCGCCGAATCACCGTGGTCACGGAGCGCGGATCGGGACGCATCCGCGCGATTCTGCGGGACTGGGATGGGGCGCTGCCGGACGTCCTCGGTGACGCGCCCGACCTGGAGGTGAGCATGACCCGTGGGCCCAGGGAGGCGGTGCGGCTGCGGAGGTGACGCTACTCCACGTACGCCCACAGCCATTCGCGGCTCTCGCGGTCCAGCACGCGGCTGTCGCGCACGTGGTAGAGGTCGCCCGAGACGTCCCGGATCAGGAAGCTCCAGTCCGAGAGCCGGCGGGGCCAGTCGTCGCGTCTGGTCTGAAAGGAGCGCGGACCCTGGCGCGTCTCGACCCGCCAGTACCGGATCTCCACTTCATCCTCCACGGCGTGAATGCGCGTCACCTCCAGTACGAAGCCGGCCGCCGCGAGCGCGTCTTCGAGGGCCGCGCGCGACCTCGCGTCGAGTTCGCCGGGCTCGCGCACCAAGGCAACCTCGTCCTCCTCGGCATCCCGCAGCGAGACGAACCGCCCCGGCTCGGACCAGGGAAAGCACCGGTGCACCTTCACGCGGACCTCGCGGTCTCCGGTCCGCGCCCATAGCTGTCCGTCGATATGTCGCTCCAACCGCAGGCCTTGCATGTCTCAATCCTCCCGTCGTCGTGGACGCTGCAGTTCCAGCTGCATCTCGTGCAGACGGCGATAGATGCCGTCCGGGTGCGCCAGCAGCTCCTCGTGCGTGCCGGCTTCCGCCAGTCTGCCGTCCTTCATCACGAAGAGGCGCGATGCCCGGTGCAGGGTGGACAGCCGGTGCGCGATCGCGAACACGGTGCGTCCGGCCACCAGCCGGTCCAGCGCCTCCTGAATCTTCCGCTCCGTCTCCGTGTCCACCGCACTGGTGGCTTCGTCGAGGATGAGGATGCGCGGGTCGTGCAGGATCGCCCGCGCGATCGACACCCGCTGCCTCTCTCCGCCGGAAAGCGTCTGTCCGCGTTCTCCCACCACGGTGTCGTAACCGTGCGGCAAGCGGCAGATGAAGTCGTGCGCGTTGGCGGCCATTCCCGCTTCGATCACCCGCTCCAGATCCGCCTCCGGATGTCCGTAGCGGATGTTCTCGACGACGGTGCCGTGGAACAGGTACGGGTCCTGGAGCACCATGCCCATCTGGCGGCGGTAGTGCCCGATCTCGAGTGACCTGATGTCGACGCCGTCGATGCGGATGCTCCCGCCCGTGGTGTCGTGGAAGCGCGCGATCAGGTTGACGACCGTCGTCTTCCCGCCTCCGGACGGCCCCACCAACCCGATCATCTCGCCGGGCTCGACGTCGAAGCTCACCCCGCGCAGGACCTGCCGTACGCCGTCGTACCCGAACGTCACCGAATCGAAGGACACGCGGCCCGCGAGCGGTTCCAGGCGCACCGGCCGCGGCTGCTCAACGATCTCCGGTTCGGTGTCGAGCACCTCGAAGACGCGGTGCGCCGAGCTTGTCGCGCGGTTCATGGTGCGCGCCATCTGGCCGATGATCTCCACCGGCCCGATGAACATGGTGGTGTAGAGCAGGAACGAGACGAAGGTCCCAGCCGACAGGCCGGGGTCCGCGCCGGGCCCTTCCAGCAGCCGCGGCAGGGCGAACGCCCACACCGCCACCGTCGTGCCGTGCACCGCGAGCATCAGCCCCGGCCAGAACGTCGTCCACATGCGGTGGATGCGGTTGTACTCCTCCGTAACGCTCGCATTGCGCCGGTCGAAGCGCCGCGTCTCGCGCGCCTCCTGGTTGAAGGTCTTCACCACGCGCATTCCGGGGATCGTGTCGGAGAGGATGTCGGTCACGCCGGACCACTTGCGCCACGCGCGCATGAAGAGGCGCTGGATGCGCTCGCCGTGCAGGTAGATGGCCCAGCAGAACACCGGAACCGGCGCCGTCATCACCAGCCCGAGCTTCCAGTCCAGGGTCAGCAGCACGATGCCGAGTCCCGCGAGCATCACCAGCGACAGCGACACGTCCACCACTCCGAAGGCCAGGAATTCCCATAGCCGGTCGGTGTCCGAGCTCACGCGCGTGATGATGCTTCCGGTCTTCTTGCGCATGTAGAAGGACATGGAGAGCCGCTGCAGGTGCTCGTACAGCTCGGTGCGCAGGTCGCGCGCCACCCACTCGCCCAGCACCGAGAGCATGCGCAGCCGCACGAGGGCGCCCGCCTGGCGCACGACGTAGACCAGCGCCATCGCTCCAACGGCGACCCATGCCGCCAGCGCGCCCCGGGAGACATCCAGCGTGCCGTCCTGCACCGGCTGGATGACATCGTCCAGCAGGTAGCCGGCGAGATAGGGCGGGATCAGGCTCACCAGCGTGATCAGTCCCGCCGCCGCCAGCCCGATGGTCACCTCCTTCCGGTACGGCCGGAGGTAGCCGAGCAACCTCCAGATCACGGCTACGCGAGAGCCCGCGACCATGGCCTGGGCTTCGCGGATCGGTCCCGCCACGCTCTCGGCGTAGGTTTCGTCCGGGGCCGCCGACTCGATGCGTCTGCCGCGCAACCGCTCCTCGACGACGAAGCGCAGATTCTCCATCGCGCGCCGCTGCCTGTGCGTGTAGCGCACCGTGGCGAGCGGCGGCTCGTCCGGCTCGGCCAGAAAGGACAACACGGTGCCGGAGAGGCCCGGTGATTCGCTGACCGCCTTGATCGCGGAGCGTGGAACGCTGTGTATCTCCCATTCTCCAGGCGCACTCTCGTCGGGAGTGTCGTGACCTGCGGTCCCCCGCCGCGCTACCGCCAGGTGCTCCGGTCCCAGGGCGACCCAGGTCTCCGCCAAGCGGAGCCCGGGGTCCAGGTCGGCCAGGGCGTAGAGCTGCACCGGTGCACCGCTCCACGCCGCCTCGATGGCGTCCCTCGCCCCGGCGGGCATTCTCGCTGGCTGGTTGGTGTACCGGGTGACGATTTCGCGGTCCATTCCCCCGCCGCGCCTCTTCATCTCCTCGCTCTGTCGCATTCTCTCTCACTCCGCAAAAGAAAACGGCCCATCGAGTCCGCCGTGGAAGCGGACCCGATGGGCCGGACTTTTCTGGGAAAGCCCCTGGCTCTGTTAGGGTTCAGCCTCCCTGGGCGGGTCGCCCCCGGCGACGCGCGCGACCGCGCGGCCTGCGGGCACGACGATCCGGAAACGCGCCGGAACGGGACGCACTCGCGCCCTCCGGGCCCGGATCGGATGGAACTGAAGGATTCTCATAAGCCGGTCGATGATAGGGGGAAGCCGTGCAGTGGCCCCTGTACGCACCGCCGATGCATCGGGTTTCAGGTTTCCTTCGCGGACCTGCGGCCCGTCCGGCGAGTGGAGTCCGGGCCTTCAACGCCCCCGGTCACCCTTGCAGCCGGTTTGACGATTACGGTATTCTCGTGCTCCCAAGCCGGTGGATCGCTGTCTGATTGCAGGAGCTGATCCATCCGTGACATAATCGGCGCGCTTTCGGCGCGGAAGAAGGCGCCAAGCCACGAAGCCGCGCAGAGCAGTTGACATGAAATCGAGACCTTCGGCTCCCACTGCGAGACGGAGCACACCATGCTGAGGTTCGCGGAGGAAATCCTCGTTCTCGTCCTTGACGAGGAGCGGGGGGATCTGGCCCCCAACCTGCCCGCGCGCTCCCTCGACCTGGCGCTCGCGGGCGCAGTGCTGATGGATCTCGCGCTCGAGGACCGCATCGACACGGATCTCGAGCGCCTGATGCTCGTGGACCCCACGCCTTTCGGCGACGATATCCTCGACCCGGCGCTCGCCGAGATCGCAAAGGACGGTCAATCACGCGACACCGCCTATTGGCTCGGACGGATCGCCGGGCGCGGGGACCGGATCCGTCGCACCGCCCTGGCCCGCCTGATCGAGCGCGGCATCCTGAGATCCGAGGCGCACGGCCTCCTGTCCCTTGTCCCATCGGTGTCGCGGTCGCGGCGCTATCCCACCGCCGACGGGCAGTCGGTCGAAGAAGCCAGACTGCGGATCATGCGCGTGCTGTTCAGCGACGACGTCCCGGATCCGCGGGACATCGCCATGATCGCGCTGGCCAACGCCTGCGGCGTATTTCGCACCATTCTGACATCCGAGGAGCGCGAGCAGGTCCGGGGTCGCATCGATCTGCTGAAGAATCTCGACCTGATCGGCCGGACGATGAGCCTGGCGATCGAAGGGCTCGAGGCGCCGGACGATGCGCCTCCGAAGCCCCGGCGCCCGAAGGAGATCCCGGTGGTGCCGGGCCTTCCGCTGCTGGGCAACGGCCTGGCCATGCGGAGGGGACTCGTGGCCTTCCTCGCCCGCCAGTACCGTGAGCTGGGCCCGATCTTCAGAATACGCGCTCCGGGCCGCCGGTTCGTGTGCATCGCGGGGCCGGAAGCGGCCAATTTCCTGACCTCGCACGGGAAGACCGTGTTCCGGTCGCTCGAGCCCATGGCGAACTTCCACAACCAGATGGGTTCGTCGCGCTCGATCCTGACCATGGACGGGATCGATCACGTCACCACGCGGAAGGCCCAGGCCAGGGGATACGCGGTCGGGATCATGAGGGACCGGTCGCAAGAGGTCGTCGACATCACCCGCGACGAGATCGGCAAGTGGCCGGTCGGGCAGCCGTTCGAGGCGTTGCCGGCGTTCCAGAACGTGATCGCCGAGCAGATGGGCCACATGATGGCGGGCTACTCGCCTGAAGGCTACACGCACGATCTGTCCACGCTCCTGGGCGGGCTGCTCCTGAGCGCTGCGACGGTTCCGCACGTCATGAGACTCGGGCGATTCCGCCGTGCGCGCGAACGGGCCCGCGAGCTGGCGCGGGCGGTCCTCGCACACAAGCGCAAGGCGGGTCCGCGCAAGACTACGCCGGACTTCCTGGACCTGATGCTCGAGCTGCGCGCCGCCGATCCCCAGCTTCTTCCCGAGACCAACCTGCCGCTGACGGTGCTCGCGCCCTACATGGTCGGGCTGGACACGACGGCGAGCACCTGTTCGTTCATGATCTACAACGTGCTGAAGCGGCCGCGGATCATGGAGCGCATGACCGCCGAGGCGGACGCCCTGTTCGAGCAGGGCCCCGTGCGCGGCGAAGCCCTCAAGGGGCTCGACGTCTCGCGCCGGGTGGCGATGGAGACTCTGCGGCTGCATCCGGTCTCACCCGCCGTGTTGCGCACGACCGCCAACTCCTTCGAGTTCGCGGGGCACAGGGTATCCGCGGGCACCCAGGTCATGATCGGCACGGCGGTCGGGCACACGCTTGAAGAGTACTTCCCCGACCCGGAGCGCTTCGACATCGACCGCTACACGCCGACCCGCGGTGAACACCGGCAGCGCGGCGCCTACGCTCCCTTCGGGGCCGGCAACCACCGGTGTCTCGGCAGCGGTCTCGTCCCGGTCCAGCTCGGTCTCACCATGGCCACGTTACTCAGGGAGCTCCACCTCGAGCCGCTTGCGCCCGACTTTGAGCTGCGCGTGAGGTCGTTCCCGACCATGCAGCCGGTGGACTTCAAGATCCGCGTCGTCGGGCGGCGGACACACGACGTCGCGATTACGGCGTAGATCCTGGTGACCGGCGCGCGGCCACAGGCGAGCCTTCCCCGATATCACTCCCTCGACCGGCTGCGTGCATCCATGATGATGCTCGGGCTGGTCCGCCACGCCGCGGTCAGCTACGTGCCCACGGTCTTCTTCGAATGGCCGTACCGGGATGCGCAGGCCGACATGCTCGCCTACTGGGTGGTCGTCTTCATCCGCGTGTTCCACCTGCCCGTCTTCTTCGCGATTGCGGGTTTCTTCGCCGCGTACCTGGTCGAGAAGCGCGGCACCCGGGAGTTCCTGCGGCAGCGCTGGAGCCGGATCGGGGTGCCGTTCCTGGTGGCATGGCCCGTCCTGGCGGTCACGATGTTCTTCATCGTGCCGTTTGCGGCCCAGTTCAGCTCAACCCCGCCGAACGCCGCCTACAACCTCTCGGAGCTGACCTCGGCCAGGGCGTTGGAACATCTGTTCATGCACCTGTGGTTCCTCTACGACCTGATGATCCTGTACGTGGCCGCGAGCGCGCTGCGCCCCGTCGCCGCCCGGATTCCGGCGGGTGTGCGCGCCTGGGCGATGGACTTCTTCGAGCGCCGGGTGCACCGTGGAGGCATCGCGGTGCTGGTTCTGGTCACGGGCATCATCCTGTACCGGATGGAGTCGTGGGCCATCGACTACTACGCCGGCCCGTTCCCACCCCCCCGCCTGCTGGCGCTGTACGGCCTGTTCTTCGGATTCGGGTGGATGCTGCTGCGCCGGCGCGAGACGCTGGAGGGCTTCAAGCGCCCCGCGTGGGTTTTCCTGGCGGCCGGAACCCTGTGCTTCTTCCTCTACCGGCATTCCCTCGAAATCGGTTGCACGCTCGTTTCGGAGAGGACGTGCACAGGGGTTGGCGGCGGGTCAGGCGGCGAGCATCATCTGTGGGCGGTCATCTTCCTCGCGCTATCCATGTGGTTCATGGCGTATGGCCTGATCGGACTCTTCCTGCGCTACATGGACGGGCCGAGCCCGCGCTGGCGGTACATGGCGGACGCCTCGTACTGGATCTACATCGTCCACGTGCCCTTCGTCATGCTGCTGCCGCTCCTCCTGGCGACCGTGCCGCTTGCGGGGATCGTCAAGCTCGCGCTGGTCTCGGTCGCGGCAACCGGCCTGATCCTCGTGACCTACCACTACTTGGTACGGCCGACGTTCATCGGGAAGCAGTTGAACGGGCGCCGCTACCGATCGGCCGCTCGTCGACGCGGTTGAGCTCGGTGCCGCCGTTGCGGACGAGCTGGGCATCGACATTGAACGGTTGGCCGTCGATTTCGGCGGCGAGCGAGCGCCAGGCCTGGGGCAGCGTCTGCGGCGGCAGGTGCTCGGAAGGCCCTCTCCATTGGCGCAGGACGGCGCGACGATACTCCAGACCGCACCGCGCGAGGACCCACTCCTCGTAGTCCGCGATGCGCCGAATGGCGGAGACGGTCAGGTCAACCGGTACGCGGAGCGACGGAGGAGCCTGTCCGGCCGGGATCGTGTCGGGCTTCCAGACCGGCCCCTGGATCCTCTCCGACGGCAGCCAGACGGGTCGAAACTCGTAGCGGTTGAGGTAGACGCCACCCCGCCGCGGCGTTCCGTACAGGAGCCCGAACCCCCACAACATGAGCCTGTCCCCGTCGGAAGGCGCGAGCGTGTAGCAGCTCGATCCTGCTTCTCCCACGGGAGGCCGTCGCCTGAGGAAGCCCGCTTCGAGCAGGAGGTTGCCTTCCGGGCGCACGATGTCCCGGCCCCAGTTCCAGCACTGCCGGTGCAGCAGTTCCTGGCCCTTGCTTCGGCAGAGTTCGGACATCGGGCTCACAGCCATGCTCCGCCCCAGGCCAGCAGAGCGCTGAAGCCGGTGGCCGCCGCGGCCTGCCGACCCACCAACCGCAGCGCGAACGCGCGGCCCTGCTCGCGCCCGATCGTCAAGCAGGTGACCAGGCAGGGCAGCAGCACGCCGGCCAGATAGACGGCCGTCAACAGTTGAACGGCGCTCAGGCTTGCGGCGACGCCCGGCTGCGCCAGCAACAGGATGCCGTCCTTGCGCACGCTCGCCAGGATCACCGCCGGGGCCGCCTCCGGGGGCAATCGAAAGATGGCCATCGTCGGCTCGACGACGGTCGACGCAGCTTGCAGCGCGCCCAGCCAATGCAACAGAGACGCCGCGGCCGTGATCAGAAAGAAGACCGGCAAGGCTCTGCGAAAGAACTCCAGAACAACGCCTTGCGCCTCCAGCCAGACGGCCCTCGGGCGCGGCCAGGTCAGGAAGACCCGGCCCTCAGTCGACAACACATTGAGGGGAGAACGAGTCGCTTGCGGCGCGACCAGGCGGGCGTAGGCGAGCGTCGTGGCGCCAAGATAAAGCAGGTAGGCCACGACCAGCTCGGACTGTCCCGCTACGGCGAAGACCGCCAGCGTGGCGCCCAACTGATACGAACAGGCCGAACCGAAAGCGATGGCCGAGACGCAGGCGCCACGCGAGCAAGCCGGCGACGAGCGCGCGCTGATGACGGCGGGCACGTTGCAGCCGAAACCCATCACGACC
>VYDD01000369.1:0-2300 GCA_009843625.1 Gammaproteobacteria bacterium
CCTCGGGTATGACCGACATGCCCACCACGTCCCCGCCCATCCGCTCGACCATGCGGATCTCGGCGGGCGTCTCGAAGCTGGGGCCGAGCAGGGCCGCATAGGTGCCCCGCGCCAGACGCACGCCCAGCCGGGCCGCCTGCTCCAGCGCGGCCTGCTGCAACTCCCGGTCGTAGGGCGCGCTCATGTCGGGAAACGGGTTCGCATCGCCCGCGTGCGCGGGCGGCGGCAGCGGCGTGCGGGCGAGCAGGTTGATGTGGTCGTCGATCAACACCAGGCCGCCCGGGCGCAGCCGCCGGTCCACCCCCCCCACCGCTGCCGTGACGACGGAACTCCGCACGCCCATCCCGGTCGCGATGCGGGCCGGGGCCGTGATCACCCACGGTGGGTGACCTTCGTAGAAGTGCAGCCGCCCGCACTGCACGACGACCGGAACGCCCTCGCAGCGCCCGAAAAGGAAGTGGCCCGCGTGACCCGCGACGCCGGCCGACGGGAGGCCGGGAATCGCCCCGAACGGCACGCTCTCCTCTACCTCGACCAGCCGTTCGAGCCCGCTCAGCCCGGAACCGAGCAGCAGATGCACGAGCGGAGCCGTGCGGATTCGCGCCCGCACCCCCGCCACCACCGCTTCGAAGTCGTCTCCCGGCCCCACGCCCGGCGTCACAGGATCATCCCGGCCACGGTCGCCGTCATGAAAGCGGCCAGCGCCCCCCCGACCATCGCCCGCAGCCCGATGCGCGAGAGATCCTGCCGGCGTGAAGGCGCCAGCCCGCCGATGCCGCCGAGCTGGATGGCTATGGAGGAGAAGTTGGCGAAGCCGCACAGGGCGTAGGTGGCGATCACCACCGACCGGGGATGCAGCGTGGAACCCTCCCCGAGCAGGCCCGCCAGTTCGACGTAGGCCACGAACTCGTTGAGCGCCGTCTTGATGCCCATCAGCGAACCCACCTCCGCCGCGTCGGCCCAGGGCACTCCCATGAGCCAGGCCAGCGGCGCCAGGGCGAGCCCCAGCACGGACTGCAGGGTGAGGTCGGGCAGGCCGACCAGCCCTCCGGCCCATCCCATCAGCCCATTGATCAGGTAGACCAGCGCCACGAAGGCGAGCAGCATGGCCCCGACGTTGAGGGCGAGGCGAAGCCCGTCGCCGGCTCCCCGGGCCGCCGCGTCGATGACGTTCACGTCCGGCTTTTCGACGCTCGTGACCAGGCGGCCCGCGGTCTCGGGCTCGCCGTCCTCCGGGTACATGAGCTTGGCCAACATCAGCGCGGCCGGAGCGGACATGACCGACGCCGCCATCAGGTGTCCGGCGATGTCCGGGAAATAGGAGATGAGAAAGCCGACGTAGGCCGCCATCACCCCGCCCGCCACCGTCGCGAAGCCGGCGGTCATCACTGCGTTCAGCTCCGACATCGTCATCTTCTCGACGAAGGGCTTGATGAGGAGCGGCGCCTCGGTCTGGCCCACGAAGATGTTGCCCGCCGCGGAGAGGGTCTCGGCACCGGAGGTGCGCATGGTGCGCTGCATGACCCAGGCCATCCCCCGCACCACGAACTGCATTACCCCCAGGTGATACAGCACCGTCATGAGGGAGGCCAGGAAGATGATCGTGGGCAGCACGGTGAAGGCCACGTAGGCCCCCGGATTGGCGACCTGTCCGGGGACCGGGTTGAAGTCGCCGTTGCCGGGTTCGCCGGTGCCGATGGGGATGTTGTTGTCGACCAGGTTGCCGAAGATGAAGCGCGCTCCCTCGAGCGTGTACCCGAGCAGCCCCACCACCACCGTGTTGGCCCCCTGGAAGATCGCCAGCCCGACGGCGGTCTTGAGGATGAAGAAGGCGAAGACCAACTGGAGCGAGACCCCCCAGGCCACGACTCGCCACGGGATGGCGGCCCGGTTGACGCTGAAGACCCACGCGAGCCCGCCCAGCGCCAGCATGCCGAGCAGCGATCTCAGGCGCTCGGGCAAGGAGGTGTCCAGTCCCTCCGAGGCGATCGAGATGCCGAGTCCCGGACCCTGCTGGACCGTGGCCGTCTCCGCCGCTGCCGGCACGTCCGCCGCCCCGCCCGCGCCCGGCGAGGCAGCTGCCAGACCGGCTCCGACAAGAAGCAGGCACACTACCCACAGTATCCGGAGCGCGGGTCCGGGACCGGCTCGAGGTCCGGCAGGCGTCCGGCTCATGGGGCCACCCGGGCGTCGGAAACGGTCGCGGCGACGGAGGAGTTCGGACCACGGGAGACGGAAGGCGTGGAAGGCATGGTGGATCCGTGGGCTGTTTGGTGGCACAACGCGCAAGGGTCGAAGCT
>VYDD01000369.1:2310-9035 GCA_009843625.1 Gammaproteobacteria bacterium
CTGACCGGCCTGGGAAGTCTGCCATTCTGTCAGGTCCCGGCGGAAAAGTCTGCCATTTTGTCAGGTCTTCGGCCCGGAACGGGGGCACGAACGTTGCTCCACACCCGGCGACACCCGGTAAACCGGGGACCCACAACCATTCAAGGAGCACAGATGAGCAAGGTCATCGGCATCGATCTGGGGACGACCAACTCGGTGGTCGCGGTCATGGAGGGCGGCGAACCGGTCGTAATCCCCAGCGCGGAGGGCGGGCGCACGACGCCGTCGGTGGTGGCGTTCACCAAGGACGGAGAGCGTCTGGTCGGCCAGGTGGCCCGCCGGCAGGCCATCACCAACCCGAAGAACACCATCTTCTCCATCAAGCGCTTCATGGGCCGCAAGTCCTCCGAGGTCAGCGAGGAGCGCAAGCTGGTCCCGTACGAGGTCACCAGCGACGCCGGCGGGCGGGTGCAGGT
The DNA here is from genome assembly GCA_009843625.1 of Gammaproteobacteria bacterium. Lineage (GTDB taxonomy): Bacteria > Gemmatimonadota > Gemmatimonadetes > Longimicrobiales > Gaopeijiaceae > BD2-11. The sequence continues at coordinate 2,766 of VYDD01000369.1, forward strand.
CCGGATCCCCAACGCCGACAAGACCTTCAACCCCCCGGAGATCTCCGCGCTCATCCTCCAGAAGATGAAGCAGACGGCTGAGGACTACCTCGGCCAGAAGGTCAGCCAGGCGGTCATCACCGTCCCCGCCTACTTCAACGACGCCCAGCGCCAGGCTACCAAGGATGCCGGCAAGATCGCGGGCCTCGAGGTGCGCCGGATCATCAACGAGCCCACCGCGGCGGCGCTCGCCTACGGGCTGGACAAGAAGAAGGACGAAAAGATCGCGGTCTTCGACCTGGGCGGCGGGACCTACGACATCTCGATCCTCGAGCTCGGCGACGGCGTCTTCGAGGTGAAGGCCACAAACGGCGACACCCACCTGGGCGGTGACGACATCGACCAGGTGATCATCGACTGGCTGGTGACGGAGTTCAAGAAGGAGCAGGGCATCGACCTGTCGAAGGATTCCATGGCGCTGCAGCGGCTCAAGGAGGCCGCCGAGAAGGCCAAGATGGAGCTCTCCTCGACGATGCAGTCGGACATCAACCTGCCCTTCATCACGGCGACCCGGGAAGGCCCCAAGCACCTGAACTACTCTCTGTCGCGCGCACGCTTCGAGCAGTTGGCGGACGCCCTGCTGCAGCGCACCATCCCGCCGATGAAGGCCGCGCTCAAGGACGCCGGCCTGACCCCCGACGACATCGACGAGGTCATCCTGGTGGGGGGCTCGACGCGCATCCCGAAGATCCAGGAGATCGTGCGCAGGTTCTTCGGCAAGGATCCGCACAAGGGCGTGAACCCCGACGAGGTGGTGGGCATCGGCGCGTCCATCCAGGGCGGCGTGCTGGCCGGCGAAGTCAAGGACGTGCTCCTGCTGGACGTCATTCCCCTTTCCCTCGGGATCGAGACCCTGGGCGGGATCATGACGCCGCTGATCGAGCGAAACACCACCATCCCGACACGCAAGTCGGAGGTGTTCTCGACCGCGCAGGACAACCAGACCACGGTGGAGATCCACGTGCTCCAGGGCGAGCGCAAGATGGCGCTGGACAACAAGACCATCGGCAAGTTCCAGCTTACCGGCATTCCCCCCGCGCCGCGCGGCATGCCGCAGGTGGAGGTGACCTTCGACATCGACGCCAACGGCATCCTGAACGTCTCGGCGAAGGACCGCGCCACCGGCAAGGAGCAGAAGATCCGCATCGAGGCCTCGAGCGGGCTCTCCGACGCCGAGATTGACCGCATGGTGCGCGACGCCGAGAAGCACGCCCGCGAGGACGAGGAGCAGAAGGAGAAGATCGAGGCCCGCAACCACCTCGACTCCCTGGTCTACCAGGTGGAGAAGGACACCGGCGAGTGGGGCGACAAGGTGGGCGAGGCGACGCGCGAGCGGCTCGACGAGGCGCTCTCGAAGGCGAAGGACGCGCTCAAGGGCGACGACCTGGCGACGCTCAACTCGGCCCGCGACGAGCTCATGCAGGCGTTCAGCGCGGCCGGCCAGGAGATGTACCAGGCGCAGGCCGCCGAAGCCGGCGCGGCCGAGGAGGCCGACGACGAGGAGACCGGCGACGGAACCGGGAACGGGGCGGCCGAGGACGATGACGTCATCGAGGCCGACTACGAGATCGTCGACGAGGAGAAATAGGCCCTCCGGCGACTCCGTGGCGCGCCGCGCGGGACCATGTCCCCGCCGGGACAACGCTGGCGCGGCGCGGCGCATCGAAAGGGTGCACACGGACAAGGAGAAACCGGTGGCGCGGGGATGGGTAGCAGCAGTCAGCATCCCTCGCGCCGGCTGCAGCGATACCACAGGAGGCCAGGCATGTTCGATCCCCTGAGAATCAAGATGAGAGTGCTCTTCTACGTCGCCCTCGCGTTCCTGGTCGGCGTGGGCGTCGCCTCGGGGATGGGATGGACGCAGGACGCGGTCGCAACCCCCGCGATCTCGGTCGCCCCCCAGGTGCCCGCGGAGGCGGTTCAGCCGGCGCGCGACCTGAGCGAATCCTTCGTACGAGTGGCCGAGGTGGTCACGCCCGCGGTCGTGAGCATTACCACCCGCCGCACGGTTCGGGCCACCAGCAACGACCCCTTCCGCAACTGGTTCGGGACACCGGACCCGGAGCCGCGCGCCGGCAGCGGCAGCGGGTTCCTGGTCTCGGACGACGGCTACATCCTGACCAACAACCACGTGGTGGAGGACGCCGACGAGATTACGGTCCAGTTGGAGGACCGGCGCACCTTCGAGGCGACGCTGATCGGCGGTGATCCCACCACCGACGTCGCGGTGATCAAGGTGGAGGGAAGCGACCTGCCGACGCTCAGCCTGGGCGACTCCGACGGAGTCCGCGTGGGAGAGTGGGTGCTGGCGGTGGGCAACCCGGGGTTCCGGTCGGCCGGGGGACCGACTTCCTTCAACCACACGGTGACCGCCGGCATCGTCAGCTTCAAGGGTCGGCCGCTGGGCATCATCGGCAACGAGCTGCGCAGCGACCCCGAGTCCCAGGAAGCCGCCCAGTACGCGATCGAGGACTTCATCCAGACCGACGCGGTCATCAACCCCGGGAATTCCGGGGGCCCCATGGTCAACCTCGACGGGCAGGTGATCGGCATCAATTCCGCGATCGCCAGCGGGGACGGCTACTACCAGGGATACGGCTTCGCGATTCCGATCAGCCTTGCCCACAGGGTGATGGAGGATCTCATCGAATACCGCGCGGTGCGGCGCGCCTTCCTGGGCGTGCAGATCGGGCCGGTGGGACCCGAGGACGCCGAAGTCTACCAGTTGCCCGAGGTGAGCGGCGCGCTGGTTCAGGACGTCACCGGCACGCCGGCCGAGGAAGCGGGGCTGCAGCCGCAGGACGTGATCGTCGCCATCGACGACGACCCCGTCGACTACTCGAACCAGTTGCAGCAGCTGGTAGCGCGCAAGCGGCCGGGAGACCGGGTGCGCATCGCATATTACCGTGATGGCCGGCGGCAGGAGACGGAGGCGCAACTGGGTCAGTCTCCGCTCAACGAAACCGCCACCGCCGCGGCGCCCGAGCCGGCGACGCGTGCCGAGGAGAGGCTGGGAATCGAGGTTGTGGACAACAGCCCGGAGGTGGCCCGGCGCTATCAGTTCCGGATCGACGAGGGCGTGCTCATCAGCGGCGTCACCCGCATGGGTCCCGCCGCCCGGCGCGGCGTCCGGGCCGGCGAGCTGCTGGTACGCATCAACCGGCGGCAGGTGGAGTCGGCGGATGAAGTCACGGAGTTGCTGGCCGAGGTGGAGCCCGGGGAAATCGTCACGCTGGTGCTGGCCAATCCGATGAACGGCGGGCAGCGCTTCATCAACATCCGCATGCCGGAGTGACCGGTTCCGGGGGAACCGCTAAGTTTGTACCAGCTTCGGGGATGGTGCGGAGGAGAAGTCCGCGCGGACCCGGGCTTCCGCGAAAGTGGCGGAATTGGTAGACGCGCGGGATTTAGGATCCCGTGGCCCCGGGCCGTGGGGGTTCGAGTCCCCCCTTTCGCATCCTGTCCGCGGAGTCGCACTTCGCTCGCCGAAGCGGACCCTGACACAGCCATGACGAGCCTCGACCCTTGACCATCGACCCCACCCGCCTGCGCGTATCCGTTACCGAAGGCGAACGCTGGCGGCGGGACCTCGCCATCACCGTTCCCGCCGACATCGTAGGGCGCGAGCGAGCGCGCGTCATGGACAGCGTCTCGGGCCGGGCACGCATGCCGGGCTTCCGCAAGGGCAGGATTCCGGCGAGGGTGCTCGAGCAGCGCTACGGAGCCGCCGTCGAGCAGGAAACGCTGGAGACGCTCCTGAACGAGGCGACCCGGGCGGCCATCCGGAGCGAGCAGTTGCGGCCCATCAGCGATCCCGAAGTGGGCGCGGTGCGGAGCGAACCGGGCGAGGACCTCTTCTTCGAGATTTCGTTCGACGTCGAGCCCCGGATCGAGATCGAGCGCAGCGGCGGGTTCGTGGTGGAGAGGCCGGCGGTGGAGGTCGGCGACGCGGAAGTCGACGCGGTCCTGCTACGCCTGCGCCAGCAGAACGGCGCCTGGCGTCCGCTGGAGGGCGGGCTCCCGGACGCGGGCAACGCGGTCGGGGTGAACATCCTGCAACTGGACCGCGAGGACGCCGAAGCGAGGGACTACGAGTTCATTCTGGGCGAGGGCGACGCGATTCCGGATGTGGAGCGCGCAATCGAGCAGCTGGAGGTGGGAACGGAGGGCGACTTCGTGGTCCGGTTCCCCGACGACTTTCCCAACGAGGAGCGGCGGGGCGAGGAAGAGCGCCTGCGCATCCGGCTCGTCAGCCGAAAGGTTCTCGACCTTCCGGAACTGGACGACGACTTCGCGGCCAGCCTTGACTTCACAAGCCTCGACGATCTCCAGGACAAGGTCCGGGCGGACCTGGAGCAGAACGCCGCAGGCCAGGCGGAACAGGTGATCCGGGCACGCCTCATGGAGTTTGTCCTGGAGGCGAACGCCTTCGACGCGCCCGGCTCCATGGTCGACCGGTATCTGGAGGCGGTGGCCGGCGAAGGACCCGAGGACACGCCGCCCGAGAAGGTGGAGGAGATGAAGGCCGCCATCCGTCCGCGCGCGGAGAGGGCGGTTCGCACCATGCTGGCGGTGGAGAGCCTGGCCCAGGCCAACGACCTGGTCGCCAGCCCGCTCGAGGTGTCGGAGCGGGTCGGCGAGATCGCGCGCAGGAACGCCGTGCAGCCGGAGACGGTGGAGGCCCAACTGCGCCGGAACGGGCGCATGGAGTCGCTGGAGCGAGAGATCACCGAAGGGAAGGTGTTCGAATTCCTGAAACAGCAGTCCGAGATCATCCAGGCCGGCTGAGCCGGACCAACGGAGAACGAAAACCCGATGCCTATTTTTCCTCCGTACGTCATCGAGCGGACGAGCCGCGGAGAGCGAAGCTACGACATCTTCAGCCGCCTGCTGATGGACCGGATCGTCTTCCTGGGCTCACATATCGACGACAATGTGGCCAATGTCATTCTGGCTCAGTTGCTCTTTCTGGACGCGGAGGATCCCGAGCGGGACATCTATCTGTACATCAATTCACCCGGCGGGAGCGTCTACGCCGGACTCGCCATTTTCGACACCATGCAGCACCTGCGGGCACCGGTCTCCACCTACTGCGTGGGCATGGCGGCTTCGATGGCCGCGATCCTGGTGGCCGCTGGAGCGCCCGGCAAGCGCAGCGCCCTGCCCAACTCGCGCATCATGATCCATCAGCCGTCCACGGGGGCGCAGGGCACCGCGGCCGACATCGAGATCGCCGCCCGCGAGGTGCTCGACATTCGTGAGCGGCTCAACGGCATCCTCGCCGACTGCACCGGGCAGCCGATGGACAAGATCGCTCAGGACGTGGACCGCGACCGCTTCATGAGCCCCGACGAGGCGCGCGAATACGGCCTGATCGACCGGGTGCTGGTGGGCCGGGAAGAAGAGGCCGCCAAGGGGATGCGCCTTGAGGAATAGAGTCACACCCGGATCCTGAATCCCCGCTTCGCGGAGCAGACCCGTGCCCACGACCAGCGACAAGTTTCCGCGCTGCAGCTTCTGCGGAAAGACCAAGGACTCCGTCAAGAAGTTCATCTCCGGGCCCCAGGTCTACATCTGCAACGAGTGCATCTCGCTCTGTAACGAGATTCTCGCGGAAGAGGAGGAGCGCGAGGCGGTGTCCGTGGTGGTGCCCACCATGGTGCCCGCGGAGATCAAGGCGGCCCTCGACCAGTACGTCATCGGGCAGGAGGAGGCCAAGAGGGCGCTGGCGGTCGCGGTCTACAACCACTACAAGCGCGTCAACCACCAGGGGCAGATCGACGACGTCGAGATCGACAAGGCGAACATCCTCCTGGTCGGGCCCACCGGCGTCGGCAAGACGCTGCTGGCGCAGACGCTCGCGCGCATCCTGAAGGTGCCCTTCACCATCGCCGACGCCACCACGCTGACCGAGGCCGGCTACGTGGGCGAGGACGTCGAGAACATCCTGGTGCGGCTGCTTCAGGCCAGCGACTTCAACATCACGGCCTGCGAGCGCGGGATCGTCTACGTCGACGAACTCGACAAGATCGCGCGCAAGTCCGAGAATCCGTCGATCACCCGGGACGTCTCGGGCGAGGGTGTTCAGCAGGCGCTGCTCAAGATCCTCGAAGGCACCGTCGCCAGCGTGCCCCCGCAGGGCGGACGCAAGCATCCGCAGCAGGAGTACCTGCAGGTCGATACCCGCAACATCCTCTTCATCTGTGGCGGCGCCTTCGACGGGCTGGAGGA
>VYDD01000369.1:9045-11016 GCA_009843625.1 Gammaproteobacteria bacterium
CTTCGGCAAGATAGCCCCGGAGGGCACCGGCGACTACCGCAACCGCGACGATCTGGTCAGGCTGGTCGAGCCCGAGGACCTCCAGCGCTACGGGCTCATCCCCGAGCTGGTGGGGCGGCTGCCGGTCTCGGTAGGCCTCTCGGAACTCGACGAGGACGACCTGGTGCGCATCCTCGAGGAGCCCAGGAACGCCCTGGTCAAGCAGTACCGAAAGATGTTCGAGCTGGAGGGCGTGGGGATCACCTTCGATCGCCAGGCACTGCGCGAAGTGGCGAACAAGGCTGCCGACCGGGGCACGGGAGCGCGGGGGCTGCGGGCGGTGCTCGAGGAAGTGATGCAGGACGTGATGTTCGAGGTACCATCGCGGCACGACGTGCGCGAGGTTGTGATCACGGTCGAATCGGTCATCTCGGGGACCCCTCCCCTGCTGGTGCTCGAAGGGGAGCGGCAGAAGAAGGAGGCCTGAGGACGCACCCGCGAGAACCCATGATCATTCGCAACGTCGAGTTCGCGGGCAGCCACGTCGATCCCGGCGTGTCGATCGCGCCCGAGCTTCCCCACGTCGCCTTCTGGGGCCGCTCCAACGTGGGCAAGTCATCGCTCATCAACCTCCTCCTCCGGCGCACGCGCAAGAAGGTGGCGCGCGTGTCGGCGCGCCCGGGGAAGACCCAGACCCTCAACTTCTACATCGTCAACCACCGCTTCGTGCTGGTCGATCTTCCGGGCTTCGGCTACGCGAAGGTGTCGCGCACGCTGCGCGAGAGCTGGCAGCGGCTGGTGCGCGACTACCTGAAGCGGAGTCGCGAGCTGGCCGGGGTGGTGCTCCTCATCGACGCCCGCCGCGATGCGGCGCCCGCGGACCTCGCCGCGGTCGAGTTGCTGGGTGAGGTCGGCTTGCCCGCCCTGATCGTAGTCACCAAGATCGACAAGACGCGAAAGAGCGCCCGGGAGCAGCGGATCGCGCGCCTGCGCGAGCAGCTTGCGGTGTCGAGGGACCAGTTGGTGGTGTCATCCGCCCGCACCGGCGAGGGGCGGGACGAGCTCCTGGGCGCGATCGGGGGTCTGCTGGACGCCGGCGGCTGAGGTCCGCGGCGGGCGGACGCCCACATGGGCTCAGGGCAGGAGGACGATCCATGCGCGACCAGGATATGGCAACCCCAGGCCGCGGGTGGATCGTGGCGCTGGCATGCCTTGCCGCGTTAGCTACGCCGGCCGCCGCGCAGGAGCCCGAGGAGGAGGACCTGGTTCCGGCCGGCTTCGGGACCCTGCTGCAGGACGAGGTGTCGCTCTCGCTCCGCTCCCAGGATCTGCTGATCAAGGCCACCCCGCTGGCAGAGGAGGTGACGCGGCTCACCGCACCCGACACCCACGCCCGCCTCTCGGCGCTGGCCGCCGCGCACCGCGAGACGCTCGAATTCCAGACGCGGTCGACCGACCCGGTGCTCTTCCTGGTGTCGGTGTTCAGCTACCAGCCCGACGTCACCTACCAGCCCGAGGACATCAATATCGTCAACCAGGGGATTCGCGAACGGCCGCTAGCCATTCAGGCGATCACCCCGGGATGGGGCGTGCAGCGGCTGGACCAGCAGGAGACGCAGATGGCGATCTACGCCTTCAGCCCCTTCATCAACCTCGACCTCGACCTCGAGATCGAGTACAGGGACGCGCGCAACGCCGGCTGGCAGCGGATTCTGACCGTGCTGGAAGCCGAGCGCGCGAAGGTGCGGGCGCGGGCGGGGGGCTGGTAGCCCGGACGGCGCGGCGTTACTCGAGGCCGTAGCGGCGGATCTTCCGGTACAGGGTTCGTTCGGCGATGCCGAGCAGGCGCGCCGCGTGCCGGCGGCTGCCGTCGACCTCCTCGAGCGCGGCCAGGATGGCCTGCCGCTCGATGTCCTCCAGGGTCATGCCCGGCTGCAGGACGATGCCGCCGGGCGGGGCCACGGGTTCCGGCGGTTCCGGTTGGGGCGGTCG
>VYDD01000256.1 GCA_009843625.1 Gammaproteobacteria bacterium
TCGTGAGGCCTTCGATGAGAACGACGGTGCCCGTCTGACCCGGCGTCAGCCCCTGCGCCTGAAGTATGCCGAACTCGCGCTGGCGATGCATCACCGACATGAGCACCGTGTTGACGATCCCGAACGCGATGATGACGAACAGGAACCCCTGAATCACATAGTTCCCGAACTCGTCGATCGCGATCCCCGCCGCCAGGACTGGGTTCGCCTCGCGCCACCCCACGACGCGTGCCTCGCCGCGTTCCACCGGCTCCGCCAGCGCCAGCGCCAGGCGGTCGGAGACCCACCGGGTCCTGCCACTGCCCTGCAGGACGACAGCGACGTTGGTCACGTCGCTCCCGGAACCGAGCCACTCGCCGGCGGTCGCGAGCGTGATGTGGATCGTGGCCTGGTCGATGGCGGCGACGCGGCTGCGGAAGATCCCCACCACGTGGAGCAGCTGCCCCGTGATCTCGCCGTCGGCACCCTGCGCCTGAACGACGAAGCGCGATCCGATATCGAGTCCAAGACTGCGGGCCAGTTCGGCGCCGACAAAGGCCCCCAGCCGATCATCGGGCTCGAGGTAGCGCCCTTCGATCACGCCATCGTCGATCATGCCGAAGCCCGCTTCGGCGACGTGGTCGACGCCCAGGATCTGCGCCGGACGCGCACCGGCCGCCGATCTCGCCCGCCCGGTGATCCCGAGCCTGGCGGACGTGGTCACGACATGCGGCGCGATCTCCGGAGAGGCCAGCGCCTGCTCGGCGGCGCGGAGGACGTCCGTCGTCAGCCGGTTGTCGATCTGACGGCGCAGCCGGTACTCGGGCCGCTCGACGGTCACATGTCCGCTCCCCATGCGCACACCGGAATCGACCCACTGCTCGTGGCTGCCGTCGTCGATCGTCATCGACCAGACCAGGAATGCGCCGCCCACGATCATCGCCGAGGCCGTCAGCACCGTGCGACGCAGATGGCGGCGCAGGTTCCTCAGGGCGAGCCGGACCAGGACGCGCAGGAGCACGGCTACACGCCCGACAGAGTGTCGGCAGGCGGCACCCGCGCCGCACGGAGTGCCGGGTAGAGGGCGGAGACGAGCGCCGTGACGACCAGGCCGATGGTCGCCCAGGTCCATGCCGGCACGTTGGTCCCCACACGGAGGCTCGGCGTCAGCAGGACGCCCTCCACGGTGAGGCTTCCGTAGAGCCATCCGAGGTCGGGCGGCGCCGTGGAGAACCAGACCATCAGCGGCACCGTGACGACGGTCCCGAGGCCCAGCCCGATGACACCGGTCGCGACCGCCTCGGACAGCACCGTGCCGACCACGGACCGCGGCGATGCACCCAGCGCCAGCATGACGGCGAACTCGCGGCGGCGTTCGAAGGTGGCCATCAGCGTGGTGTTGGCGATGCCGAAGCTGGCGACTGAATAAATGAGGACGATGAAGATCCAGTACATCGCATCGGCGAGCGCGACATACTGGGCAAGCACCGGATTGAGCTCCGTCCATGACGCGACCGACATCGCCCGTTCCGGGGCTCCAAGGGCGGCTGCGAGGCGGGTCGCGGTCAGGTCGGCCTCGGACGGATCGTCAGTGCTGACCGCGATTTCGTGGACCCGACCCGGATCGAGGACCACGAGCGTCTGGAGGTCTGCGACCGGCATGACCACGGTGCTGGCATCGAACTCGAGCAGGCCGGTCCGGAAGATGCCGGTCACCGTGTACAGGTCGTTGCCCACCGAGCCGTCCGCCGCCGAGGCGACGACGATGAGTTCGTCCCCGACACTCAGCTCGAGCTGCCGCGCCATCTCGTCGCCCACCACGGCTTCGTATCGGCCGGTGGCAGGCAGGCGGCCCGCTGCCAGGGGATCCAGAAAACGGGTCAGCGCCACCTCGCGCTCGGGGTCGACGCCGAGCAGAACGCCGGCCAATGTCGCTTCGCCGGAGCTCACGAGCCCGCTCGCGTACACGCGCGGGGCGGCGGCCACGACCGAGGGGTCGGCCTCGATGGTGCGCAGGATCTCCCCCACGTCGGCACCCTCGCGGCCGCCGATGGTCTCGTACAGGCTGCGCTCGGGCCGGTAGTCGGCATCGTGGATCTCGATCGGTCCACTGACGAGCGACGTGGCGTTCTGGACGAGTTCCGTCGAGACCCCGTCGGCCCATCCGACCATGAACACCACGGCGAAGTAGCCGACCCCGAGGCCGAGCGCGGTGAGAACCGTTCGCTTCCGGTTACGGCCGAGGTTGCGCCACCCGATTCGCCACAACCGGCCCGTCACGCGTCGCTACCCCCCGCGCTGCAGGGTCCGGAGCGAGAAGAAGGATGGTTCGACGTCGATGTCGAACTCAAGCTCCTCGTAGCGGATGGTCGTGCGTTCGTCCGGCTTGTCCGCCGGGTACATGTTCATGACCCCGGGAACGATCCGTCCGCTGAACTCGGTGTAGTCGCCGTGCTCTATGGTCCGGGCCAGCTCTCCGTCCTCGTCGAAGAACTCCGCCCGGATCGGCATGTCGTCGGACTGCCGGATCCGGTAGTCGATGTGCCCCCAGACGACGGGCGCCTCCGGCCTGGGGGTCAGGCGAAAGTCCCAGACGGCCACGCCAGCCGCATCCTCTCCGTCGAACACGAGCTCGATGTCATAGTCCTCGACGAGCCTGCTGTCCTTGACCAGGTCGTCGTTCGTGAAGTGCGATCCCATCCACGATCCGCCCATCATCGAGGCAGGAACCTTGATCGTCCGATCGACCTTGGGGAGGTAGTTCCAGATGTCCTCGGCGGCCTTCAGCGTCGCCGTTCCGGCTTCCCTCCGCGGCGCCCGCAGGCGGACGAGCGAATAGTCCGTGCCGAGCGACCAGATCTCCATCGTCATCTGGCGCTCCCAGTGCTCGGTCACGATCTCCATCGTCGCGACGCCCCTGCTGGACTCACCCCGCAGCAGCCGGTCCACGCGATCGATGATGGCGTTCGGGTCCAACTGGGCGTGGGCCGGCGCCGCGACGGTCAGATGCAGGATCGTGCCCGCAAGCGCGAGCCACATCGCCATGCCGCGCCTGTGCGGCCCCTGGAGTCCCTGGCGTGTTCCTGGCATGTGAGTGCACCGTGGCGTGATCCGGGGCGTTACGTAGTTAATACCGCGGCCGCTCGAAGGCGGCAACACCCGCGAGGCCATTGTCCGCCAGGGTTCGACGGGTACCCATGACGCCGGCAGGTTGGCGACTACCCCCCTTCCCGTCCCAGCAGCCGGTCCGGCTCGGGCACGATGCGGGTGGCCCGGAAAGCGGCCAGCCGGTAGAGGGTATCGTTCCCCGCGACGCGCAACCAGTACTCGGCGTCCACCGGCGCCATGTCCAGCGCCAGAACCGTGTCGCCGCTCTCGTTCAGAGCCACGAAGCGACGCAGGTCCTCGGCCGGAAACTCGGTTCCTTCCTCCACGAAGCCGATGGCGCGCAGCTCGTCCACCTCGTCGAGCATGTTCGCGACCGAAGCCGAATCCGGCACCGAGCCCGACTCCGCCACGGTCCAGCCGGCGTCTCCGCGCTCGACGATGATGACCTCTCCGGCGCGCTCCACCTCGATGGATGCGATGGACTCCACGTCCGTGCGCGCGATGAGCTTGTCGCGCCAGTCGTTGAGGGTGCGGGTGAAGGAACCGCGCAGGTCGCCGCGAACGGTGTAGACCTCGTCGGAGCCGGGGAGGCGGGCGTAGGCGGTCTGGAACGCCGATCCCACCCGGCCCAGCGCCACGATGCGGCTCTCCCCGCCGAGGAGGCGGAACTCGAGCATCCAGGCCTCGCGGCCGGCTACCCCCAGGCGCTCGTGGTTGTCCGGGTTGGCCGCGGCCAGGGCACCCACTTCCACCTCCGAGAGCGCCGTGAACATGCGCGCCACGGCGGCTGAGTCGGCTTCGTGCCCGTTCACCGTCCATTCACCAGCGACCCGCGCCACCTCGATCTCCCGGTTGTCGCCGCTGAAGGTGGCGCTCTCCAGGGTGCGCTCGTCGATGCCCTCCAGCTCCGCCGCCAACTCCAGCGCTCCGGGGGGGGCCTCCGGAGTGCGGCCACCGGCCAGGCGGATGACCCCGTACAGGACCAGCAGTCCCGCGAGCGCGATGACAAGTCTCTGCAGTGCGTTCTTGCTCATGCGTCCATCTCGTTCCAGCGGCGCTCGGCGCGGGCCCGCCTGCCCGTCACCCGCAAGGCGCCGGCGAGGCAGAAGAAGAGGGGGATGCCCACCAGGTTCCCCCACTTGAGCGCGTTCTTGGCGAAGTCCGACTCCAGCGCCAGCGGAGGCGGCGTGCGATCCTTGGAGCGGATGCTGATGAGCGCCTCGTCCTGCGCCAGCCAGTCGACCGAGTTGGCGGCGAAGAGCAGGTTCTGGCGGCTCGAGCGGACGAACTGGTCGTCCAGGAAGTCCACATCGGCTACGACGATCATGCGGCCGGCCGGTTCGGAACCGTCGCCCTCTTCCTCTCCTTCCGTCGGCAGCGCGAAATCCACGGCTGCGGCCACGACTTCAACGCCGAGATTGGCCTCGTCGGGAAAGGCCTGCATGTCGGGCGCGATGGGGCTGCCCGGCACCTGCACGCCTCCCGCCTCAGTGGTGGTCCAGAGCGGCGTGACGCGCGCCGAGTCGGTCAGGATCAGCGAGCTGGCCCACCCGACGGAGAGGTTGTTGAGGTCGCGGGTCACGGGATGATCGGCGCCCCGGAAGAGGATGGGCCAGAGGGGGTAGGAACGCACCACGGCGAAGATCCCCTGGCGACCCATCTGCACCCGCTCCGCAGAGGCCAGGTCGTAGACGATGCCACCGTCGTATCGGATTCCGCGCTCCTCCAGGAAGTTCTCGAGCCCCGAGGTCACCGGCGACGCCATCGGCGATTGCGGATCGATCTGCGTCCCCTCCACCAGCAGCATCGCGGCGCCGCCGCCGTCCACGTACTCCGCGAGCCGCTCCAGGGCGAGCGCCGACATGGGCTCCGTCGGCCCCGCCACCACCAGCACGTCGATGGAATCGGGATTCAGCGCGGGGACCGTGTCGCCGTCGAGCGCGACGCTCCCGATCGAGTAGCGGTCGCCGAGTGCCTGCTGCAGCGCCGGCATCTCGAAGGCCTGTTTGGCGCCGAACCCGGAGGCGAAACGCAGGCGCGGGCGCGCGTCGGTGGTCATGGACACCACCGCCGTCGCCATGCGCAGCTCCAGGTCGTCGGTGCGGTCGATGATGGGGATGATCTCCCGCTGGTCCGCGTACTGCATGGCCAGCCCGAAGTATCCCCGGCGCACCTCGAACTCGTCGTCGCGCAGGACGTTGAAGTCGAGTTCCGGGATCCCCATGCCGCTGGCTTCGGAACGCGCCTCGTCGCTGTCGCCGGGATCGATCTTCTCCACCACCAGTTGCCCGCCGCCCGCGCGCCGGAAATCGGCGAGCAGATCCTCCACGTCGCGCAGGGTGAGCTGCACCTCCGGGGGAAGCTCGTCGGACGCGAAGAGCCTGAAGGTGACGATGTCGTCGATGTTGCCCAGCACCTCGCGGGTCCCGTCGGCGAGGGTGTAGAGGTTGCCGCGTGTCAGGTCCAGGCGCCCCCGGATGTAGCCGCCGAGCAGGTTCAGCACCACGACCAGCGCCGCGATGGCGATGGTGCCCACGCGCAGGCGCCGATAGTCGCCCCGCCCGTGACTCAGCCGCTCCCGGCTCACCATCGCGATCGACAGCACCAGGAAGAGGGCGGCGGTGGAGACGAAGTACAGCACGTCGCGCAAGTCGATCACGCCGCGGGCGACGTTCTCGAAGTGCCCGATCACGGAGAGTCGCGCCGCCGCACCGCCGATCATCGGCGTCAGTCCGATCTGCACGAACGGCAGGCCGATGAGCACCAGCACCAGGCTGACGGCGATCGCCAGCATGAACGAGGTGATCTGGTTGCGGGTCATGCTCGATGCCCACAGGCCGATGGCCACAAACTGGGCCGCGAGCAGCGAAGCGCCCACGTACTGCGCGGTGATGATTCCCGGATCGGCTTCGGACGCCATCAGCACCCCGATCGACATCGGCAGCGTGCCGGCGAGCGCGACGAGGGCGAAGATCCAGTTCCCCAGGAACTTGCCGAGGACGGTCTCGACCTCGTTGAACGGATGCGCCAGCAGCCACTCGAGCGTCCCGCTGCGGCGCTCCTCCGCGAGCGAACGCATGGTCGCGGCCGGAATCAGGACCGCGAACAGCCAGGGTAGGAGATCGAACAGGGGGCGCAGGGTGGCGATGTTGGAGGCGTACAGCGAGCGGAACTCGATGAAGATCCCCAGGGCCAGGAAGGCGACGATCAGGATGTAGGCCGTCGCCTGATCGAAGAAGCCCGCGAGTTCGCGGCGCGCGATGGTGGGCACGCCCCTGAGACCGGCGAGAATGCGGGAGAGGTTCATTCTTCCACCTCCTCGGCCAGCGGCGTGGAGGCTTCGCCGTTCGCGGTGAGCGACCGGAAGACCCGCTCCAGGTTGGCCTGCTCCCGATGCAGCTCCCAGAGCGCCCACCCGCGGCGGGTGGCGAGCTCGAAGATGGTGGGGCGGAGTTCCGCGCCGGACGCGACCTCAAGGCGTACGCGGGTGCGCCCTTCGTGGGTTTCCGCGGTGGCGGAGGAAACGCCTTCCAGGGCGGCAAGGGCCTCGGACACGTCATCCCCTTCGGCTTCGACAAGGTAGAAGGCGCCGCCGGTGCGGTCGGCCGCCAGATCGGCCACGGTGCCGTCGGCGACCAGCCGGCCACCCGAGATGATCAACAGCCGCTGGCAGGTGGCCTCGACCTCCTGCATGACGTGGGTGCTGAGAAGAACCGTCCGCTCCGCGCCCAGTGCGTTGATCAGCTTGCGGATCTCCACGCGCTGGTTGGGATCGAGGCCCTCGGTGGGTTCGTCGAGCACCAGGATCTCGGGACGGTGCAGGATCGCCGCCGCCAGCCCGATGCGCTGCCGGTATCCCTTGGAGCACTCTCCGATCGGGCGGAAGAAGACCGCCTCGAGCGCGGTCTCCTCCGCCGCGTCCCGAACCGCGCGCCGGGCATCCGCGCCCCGGATCCGGCGGATCTCGGCCACGTACTCGAGATACTCGGCGACCAGCATGTCGTCGTACAGCGGATTCGCCTCGGGCAGGTAGCCCACGCGCCGCTTGGCATCCCTGAGGTCGGTCTCGATGGGTACGCCGTCGAACAGCACCACGCCCGAATCAGGCTGCAGCGTTCCGGTCAGCATGCGCATGGTGGTGGTTTTGCCGGCCGCGTTGGGGCCGAGAAAGCCCACCACCTCGCCCCGGTCCACCTCGAACGACACGTCGTTGACGGCCAGGAGGGGGCCGAAGCGCTTGGTCACCCCTTGTACGGCGATCATTCCTTCCTCCTTCCGCGTTGTTCCCCGGCGCCCGCCGGGCTCTACAGAACCGCTTCGCGGGTGCCCGCCGCGCCCCGGCTTCAGCACAGGCTGTCTTGCGCCCAGTGCCCGTGCCGTGCACGAAAAAAGCCGCGCGAAATCACACTATCGCGCGGCCCGGGCAGCCCGTGCCTTCCCGCGCGCGAGCGACTCGCTGGTCCCCCCGTTTTCGCGCGGGGGCGAACGATTCTACTATGGGATGCCAGCGATGTCCAGCAGGTTTTCTGCTCCGAGTCCCGCCCTTGCGGCCCGCCGATCCCGGGCCGTCAGCTGGAGATGATCGTCGCATGAACGGAATCCGGCGCCCGAAGCGCGGAAAACGACGCCACAGACGACGATTCCCGGCGACCGCCGCACTCGCGCTGGCCGCGTGGGCGTGCGGGGACGCGACGGATGCGGGACAGCAGGGACAGACAGCCGCCGACTACTCGGATGTGGCGGCGTTGCTCGCGACCGCGATCGAACGGGAACGCGCCGACAAGGGGCTCGCGGCGGTCTCGATCGCGCTGGTGGACGGGGACGAGGTGGTCTGGGCGGAAGGGTTCGGCGCCCGGGACGCCGCGGGGGAAGAGCCCGCCACCGCCGCGACGGTGTATCGCGTGGGATCGGTCTCGAAGCTGTTCACCGACATCGCCATCATGCAACTGGTGGAAGCCGGGCGCGTGGACCTCGATGCTCCGGTGCGGAGCTACCTCCCGGACTTCGCCCCCGACAACCGGTCCGGCACCCCCATCACGCTGCGTCATCTGATGGCGCACCGGTCGGGGCTCATTCGCGAACCACCCGCCGGGCACTACTTCGACGATGGCGGAACGGATCTGGCGGCCACGGTCGCCAGCCTGAACGGCACCGCGCTCGTCTACGAGCCCGGAGCGCGAACGAAGTACTCGAATGCGGGGATCGCCGTCGTCGGCTACGTCCTGGAAGCCCTCCAGAACGAGCCCTTCGCCGGCTATCTCCGGCGCGAAGTGCTGGAACCGCTGGGGATGAACGCGAGTTCGTTCACACCCGATGCGGAGATCGCCGGCGATCTCGCGCACGCCTGGATGTGGGGGTTCGACAGGGGGCTTTTCGACGCGCCGACCTTCGAGCTGGGGATGGCGCCGGCGGGCAGCATGTACTCGACGGTGCTCGACCTGGCCCGCTTCATGAGCGCGATGTTTCGCCGCGGCGAAGGGGTGAACGGACGCGTGCTGGGCGCCGGGACGCTGGAGTCGATGTGGGAGCCCCAGTTCGAGGAAGAGGGCGCGCGCAGCGGCTACGGGTTGGGCTTCTCCGTCCAGGAGCGCTTCGGAAAGCGATGGCTCGGGCACGGCGGCGCCATCTACGGCTTCTCGACCCAGTTGGCGTTTCTTCCCGACGCCGAACTCGGGGTGGTGGTCGTGTCCGCGGTTGATGGCACCAACACCGTGACCGGACGCATCGCGGACGCGGCGCTGGAGCTCATGCTGGCGGCGCGCGACGGCCTGCCGCTGCCCGCGGAGGCGTTGCCGGAGACCGTCCCCATCGATCCGGCGCTCGCGCTGGCGCTCGAGGGGTTCTACGGGGCGGGCGACGATGGACTCGAGTTCGATGAGCGGAACGGCGGACTGTACATGACGCCGATGCGGGGCGGCGCCACCGTCCGGATGCGCGCGCGCGGCGATACCCTGGTCGTCGACGACCGGGTGGCCTTCGGCGCCCGGTTCCTGCCGGGCGGCGACGATCTGATCGAGCTCGGCGAGCCACCCTTGCGCCATGCAAGCCGCGCGCCGGGGGGCTTGCCGGACCCGCCGCCCAGCCACTGGGAGGGACTGATCGGGGAATACGGCTGGGACCACAACGTGCTCTACATCCTGGAGCGGGAAGGCCGGCTGCACGCGCTCATCGAGTGGTTTTTCCTGTATCCGCTGGCGGAGATATCGGCGGACGTGTACGCCTTTCCCGACTGGGGCCTCTACCACGGCGAGCGGCTGGTGTTCGCTCGCGACGCCGCGGGGCGGGCGACGTCCGTCGAGGCGGCATCCGTCCGCTTCGATCGCCGGGAGGTGGGAACCGAGGCGGGCGCGACCTTCCGCATCACACCGGTGCGCCCGGTCGAGGAGTTGCGCGCGGAGGCGCTGGCCGCGTCACCGCCCGGGGAAGCCGGCCCGTTCCGCGACTCGGAACTGGTCGAAGTGACGTCCCTCGAGCCGGGGATTCGCCTCGACGTCCGCTACGCGACCACCAACAACTTCATGTCGTCCGTCTTCTACGACGAGCCGCGGGTCTTCCTCCAGCGGCCCGCGGCGGAAGCCGTCGCACGCGTGCATCGCGCCCTCGCCCCCCACGGGTACGGCCTGCTGCTCCACGACGGCTACCGGCCCTGGTACGTCACGAAGATGTTCTGGGACGCGACCCCCGAGTCGCAGAAGATCTTCGTCGCCGATCCGGCGAGCGGCTCCCGCCACAATCGCGGCTCGGCCATCGACCTCAACCTCTACGATCTCGCCACGGGAGAGCCCGTGGACATGGTGGGCGGCTTCGACGAATTCTCGCCGCGCTCCTTCGCCGACTACCCGGGCGGCACCTCCCGGCAACGCTGGCTGAGGGAGCTGCTGCGGCGCGCCATGGAGGCCGAGGGCTTCACCGTCTACGAGGCGGAATGGTGGCACTTCGACCACGACGACTGGCGCGAGTACGGCATCCAGAACCTGACCTTCGACCAGATCACCGGGCAGCCATGAGGCCCGTGACCGAGGAGCGCCCGCCATGACCGGAAGGCCGACGAATCAGCACCTGCCCCATCCGATCCGCAAGCGTGACGACTGCGCCGGTCCCGAACGCGCATCGGGGTGGCGCGCCCTCAGGTTCATCGGTCTGGCCGTCGCCTTCGCGGGTCTCGCATGCGCCGGTTCCGGGGATGATGCCGGAGGTGGCGGGAGCACCGCGGACGCCGGCACCCTCCCGGCCGACGAGCTGGTCCGCACCGCCGACCCGTTCGCGCGCGGCTACACCGAGGAGGACTTCCCGCGGCTGCGGGAGCTCGCCGACGGGGTGTACTCCTACGAGGCGCTGCGCTCCGCCGGGGACCAGCGCTTTACCACCGTCAGCATGTTCGTGGTGACCGACGAGGGCGTGCTGGTCGCGGACGGCCAGGGCAACGTGGCCGAGACGCAGCGCCTGATCGACCACATCGCCTCGGTGACCGACCAGCCCATCACCCAGGTGGTGATCTGCTCCGACCACGGCGATCACACCGCCGGCAACTCCGCCTTCCCCGAGGACGCCGAGTTCATCGCCCACCCCACCTCGGCGCAGGTGCTGCAGATCATGGCCGCCAATCCCATCCGGCCCGCCGACGCACCCCCGGTGATGCTCCC
>VYDD01000442.1 GCA_009843625.1 Gammaproteobacteria bacterium
GGTCTAAGGGGGCAGAGCCACCTTGCCAGACCGCGACGTTCAACGTCGCGTCGGCTGGCTGACGGCCACTAATGGTCTCCAGCCAGCCCCAGCGGACACCTCCGAAACGCCGCTCCGGGCATCGCCCGGAACAGCATCGACCGGGCCGTCGCGGGCCAGCTCTCCGGCCTCGTGAACATCGACCTCACGGACGGTGAGTCGCTTCCGATTCTCACCAAAGCCGTCCATGCTACCGCCTCCAAGAAGCTACGTCCGGCATCCCGCGGCTAAACAGCAAGTCGAGTCCGGAGCCTCCAGCATCCGCTTGCACTCCCGCCGCCGGAGAGACGTTTCTTAGTATGCCCCTGACCTGCCCATTCGAGAGGCTGCGCAGGATCGTCATCGGACGGTCGGTGTCGCGGTCAAGAGAAGCAGATCCTTCCGGCCCCGCCAGCGTGATGTCCGCAAGATCCACGGACCAATCCGTTTCGACGGGAACCGTGAAGGCGAACAACTTCTTCCCGTTGGCATCGGCCACTTCCTGCATCTCGAACTGAATCGAAAACAGTTCGGAGCCGCTGGCGTCACGTCCGGCCAGCCGGTAGGCTCCGCCGCTACGGGGCAGCGTAGGCGGCGCATCCATGACGAAAGCCGGTTCCAAGTACGGAATTCCATCCTCGCCGACGCCCCCCCAAAGCAAGAGGGATCGAATTGCGGCGGATCTCGAAGCCCCGGTGTTGGCCTGCTCGGCCAAGCGATAGCGGAGCGCGTTCCCGAAGTGGTAATCGCTGATCCATCTGGGTCTGCAGTAAGACATCAGGTCGGGCGTGTCCGGCGCGACCAACACCTGCCGTCGGAAGTCGTAGCCCCAAGCGCCAATCGATCCGTTGGCGTGCGGAAAGGCCGTATCCACCCACGAAGCGCCACCGCAAGGCGCATGAAAGAGACCCATGTTGTGTCCCAGCTCGTGAGCGATGGTGGAGGAACTGGTTATCGAGGCACTCTCCGAACCGCCTCCCAGAGTGGCCACCCCCGTTACTCCCCCTTCCACCGGCGGCGCAATCAAGCCAATCCAATTCCCGCTTCCGCCTTCGATGGTCCGGATCGCGACGGTCTGGTCGAGAAGCGTGGAAACATTGTTTGATGATGTCACGACCGGAGCGTGCGCCGTCACGTCCAAATGGCCGATGGGCAGCAAGCCTGTGGTGTGCTCCAGCAGAGCATGGCCAGTCGGGTCCGCCTCCATGCCCAACGCCGAGGCAACCACCGACGAATCCGATGTTTCGCTCCAGACGAACGGAATCACGGTCAGGGAGAAGGGGGGCATCTCCGCCACGTTGACCACGATCCGTCCGGTCTCGGGTATTCGGCTTCTCACACCCAGCGCCGGGTCCAGCGTGCCCGCCGGATCGATTTCGACCACCATCTCCAACCCGGGTTGGACGGCCGAACCCGGAATCAAGGCTTGGGACGACCGAGAAAGCGAACCCTCATCGATCTCGGGCGGGATCGAGGTCGTCTTCGCGGCGATGTCCGCCACGTGGATCTCCGAGTCGCCCAAGAAGAAGCGTGCGCGAACAGCCGGTATGCGCTCGCTGGTGGGGCGCGGCGCCGTGACGAACACGCGGAGAAGCGCCTCCCTGCCAGCAACCAACGGAACGGGAAACTCGTTCGATTGGATGGCCTGTGTCAGGTACACACTCAAATCGGTCGGGCCGCAGAGTTTGACGCGCTGCGAGGGCACGGAATTCAGCCAAGCCAGGAAGGCCGCGTCTCGGGGCGCGCACAGGTCGGTGTCGTCCGAATAGAATCGGACGAGCTCACGCAACGAGACGAAGCCGCTCGGAAAGGCCCCGGAGAGTCCGGGGTTTTTTCGGAACGACATCACCCACAGTTTCGTGAGGCTCGCCAGCTCCTGCGGGACTCCTCCGGTCAAACCGTTCTCGTAAAGGTAAAGCGCCTCCAGATCTGTCAGGTTGCCCAGCTCCGGGGGGATCGGACCGGTCAGCCCGTTCCTTCCGAGGTGCAACTGCTTCAAGTTGGTCAAGTTGCCCAGTTCCGGAGGAATCTCACCGGTCAATTCGTTGCCGCGCAGCCAGAGGCGCGTAAGCTCGTTCAGGCCGCCGAGTTCGCGCGGTATCCCTCCTGTCAGAGAGTTCTCGTTCAGCTGCAATCTTGTCAGGTTGGGCAGCTTGCCCAATTCCGACGGAACCGTTCCCGTCAAACGGTTATGGTCGAGGTGCAGTCGTTTCAGATTGTCGAGGTTGCCGAGTTCGGCCGGGATGGGGCCAACCAGCCTGTTCCAGTCCAGATGCAATCGCTCCAACTTGGCCAGTTTACCGAGCTCCCCCGGGATCTCGCCGGTCAATTCGTTGTTCCTCAGCCATAGCAGCTTGAGTGCGCGCAGGTCGCCGAGTTCACCGGGTATCACGCCCGTCAGGGAGTTGTCGTATAGCTCTAGTACCTCAAGGGACGCCAGTTTACCAAGCGCGGGCGGTATCCCCGTCAACAGGTTGCTGCCGAGCCGTAGTTCCTTCAGGGCTTGGAGGTTGCCGAGTGCTGCGGGGATCGATCCGGTGAGTCTGTTCCGTCCTAGCTCCAAGTACTCCAGGCTTGCCAAGTTTCCGAGTTCTGGTGGGATGCTACCGGTTAGCGAGTCGCCAAGGTCCAAGGATTCCAGTCTGTCCAGTTTTCCGAGCGCGGGGTGGTTGGCGCGGTGGAGGGTGCGGCTGAGGACCAAGGATTCCAGATTGGCAAGGTTTCCGAGTTCTGGTGGGATGATACCGGTAAGGCGGCTGCCAAGAAGCAAGTATTCCAAGTTGGCCAAGCTTCCGAGCGCCGCTGGGATCTCGCCGATCAGGTTGCGACTCGCTATTTCCAAGTGCCTCAGTTCGCTGAGTTCGCCTATCTCGCTTGGAAGTGCTCCGTTGATCTGCCCGCTCCGGAATCGAAGCCGAGTCACGCGATCGAATTCGTTAGTGTCGATTCCGGCCCATGTGTCGAGGGGGGCGTCCGTCAACCAGTTCGTATCCCACTCCCAATTCGGCCCGTCGGTCTGCTCATAGAAGGCCACCAAGGCAGCTCGGTCCGGGTTGGACACGGTGATCTGTGCCGTGCCCTGCGTACTCCCCGTCCGGGCCGAGATTGTGGCCGTGCCTTCCGAGACACCGCGAACCAGGCCGGACGCGTCCACCCTCGCCACGGAAGCGTCGCTTGACGACCAGTCGAAGGTCGCCCCGACCACAGAATGGCCGTTCTCGTCCAACGCTCTTGCCGACAGGCGCAGCGTGTCGCCCGAGGCGATCGCGTCGGCGCCTGGGGTCACGATGACCGAGCCCGCCGACTGCATCACGAGCGCGGTCGCATGGCCCGAAGCCTCGCCCGCGCCCGCAGTGATCGTGGCCGTGCCGTTGCCCACGGCGGTTACCGACCCGGTCGAGTCAACCACCGCGACCGTCGTGTCACCGCTCGTCCACGACACGACCGCGTCCCTCATGACGCGTCCCGCCTGATCGCGCACTTCGGCTCCGAAACGTGCACTCCGTCCCAAGGCCGTTAGCGTCATCGTGTCAGGCGTCACGGCCACCGTCGTCGGGACCGGGGCCATTACGCTCAATGCCGCGCGGCTCGTTGCGCCCGACGATGTCACCGTGAGTTCCACCTCTCCCGCACCCACCGCCGTCACGAGCCCGGTCGAATCGACGGTCGCGATCGCAGAGTCGCCCGACTCCCACGCGAACTCGGCCTCTTCCACCGCGTGGCCGTTCGCGTCCGTCGCCTCGGCGGACACACGCACGGTGTCTCCCACCAGAAGCGTGTCGACCGCCGGAGACACCGCCAAGGCGGAGACGACTTGATCCACCGTAATCGCCGCAGTTCCCGACGCTTCACCCGCAGTCGCGGTAATCGTGGCCGTCCCGTTGCCCACTGCTGTCACCAGTCCCGAGGCGCTGACCTCGGCGACCGCCGTTTCGCTGATGGACCAACTCAGCGACGTACCCGCCAGTGCCTGCCCGTTCTGGTCGCTCACGCTGGCGGAAAACTGTACCGTTTCGCCGAAGGCGGCCATCTCGGCGGCGGCCGGATTCACCGTGACCACGGCCGGACGGGGCGGGTCGGGTGGAGGCCCAGTGGCTCCGTCACCGCAGGCCGAAGCCCAGCCGACCGCCGTCAGCGCGGCACCGGTCCACGGAACAAGGCGCGTCCGCAGAGTCCGTCGAGGCCCCGAGACCACCGGGCAGCGACCTTCTCCGCCGAGTCGGCCTCGGTCATCCTTCAGGTGGTGGCGGCCTCGCGTATTGCGCATCCGGGGATACCCTCTGGCATGGCATGCATCCTGTTGCCCGCGGCATTCATCGCCGACTGCGGCGTGGAGAAGAGGAGTGATCGTTTCTCTCCGCGAACAGGACCGAAAGGTGTTGGCGAGAGACGCTCGCTACAAGGATAGCGCCGGACGCTGTGGACACCCACGACCGAAGCGAAACGCAATGGCCGTCCGCCGAGCCCGAAGGGCAAACGGCGACGCGGCAGACGTCGATGCAGGCTGAGCGGCGTACTCTCTACAAGCTCCGAGCATGGCAAGGTTCTGGATGGCCTTGCCGCTGGCCGGCTACCGCGCCTGAGTCCCGTTGGCCAGATACTCCGCCCACTGCTCCATGAGGACGCGACGGCGCTCGAAGAGGTCCGAGCGGGCATACGCCGCCTCCACCTTGTTGCGGACCGCGTGCGCCAGCGCCGCCTCCATGACCGCGTGGGGTGCGTCCGTGCATTCCGCCGCCCAGTCCCGGAAGCTCGAACGGAACCCGTGCGGCACGGCCGGGATCCCCAAGTCCCTGAAAAGAGCGCTGAGGGGCGTGGGTTGCAGCTGCACTCCTCTCGCGGACGGGAACACCAACTCCGACCGGGGCGCGTTCGCCTTCGCCTCGGCCAGGACCTCCAGCGCCCGCCGCGACAGCGGCACCCGGTGCTCGCGGCGGCTCTTCATCCGCTCCGCCGGAATCGTCCACACCCCGGCGTCCGGATCGATCTCCGTCCAGCGCGTCCCACGCACCTCCCCGGATCGGCAAGCCGTCAGCGCCAGGAACTCAAGGGCCAGCTTTACCGATGCCCGCGCCCCGGATCTCCGGATCGTCTCGATGGCCCCGGCGACCTCCCCGTGGGGCAGCGCCTTGAGGGGCTTCTGGACATGGCCGGGCTTGGGCAGCGCCGCCCTGATCGCCTCGCCCGCCGGGTTGTCCACCCGGTAGCCCTGCGCGATCGCCCACTTCATCACCGTCCCGATCCGCTCCCGAATCCGCTTGGCCGTCGTGTGCTTTTCGGTCCAGATCGGCATCAGCACGCCCATGACGTCCGCCGACGTGATCCGATCCACCCGCTTCCCTCCGATCCTCGGGTGCGCGTACATCCGGAGCGTCGAGGCCCACTGGACCGCGTGCTTGTCGGTCCATGTCGTACGGTGCATGGCGAAGACCTTCGCCGCCGCCTGCTCGAAGGTGGGGACCGAGCGCCGCCGCGTCTTCCTCGGGTCGCCGCCCGCGCGGGCCACCTTGCGGTTGGCCAGCGCCGCGTCCCGCGCCTCGGCCAGCGTCACGAGGCGGACGGAACCGAGCCCCAGCTCCCGGCGCTTGCCGTGGATGAAAAGCCGCTGTATCCACTGCTTGTACCCGGACGGCTTGACGCGCAGCACGAGGCCGTGCTCGTCCCAGTACAGGCCCGGTTCGTGTACGCTTCGCACGAAGGCGGCGGTGAGTTTTCTGCCGTGTTTGCCCATGTGGTCACCCTTTCGCGATCACCCTGCTGGTCACCCTTTCGGTACTGGAACGTACCGAACGCCCTGACACGGCAGTATAACATAAGTAACGCATTCACAACAACTTCACTTGCATTATCGGATTTCTCAGGACCACGCTGGATCATGTAATCGCGGAGCGATGCGCCGCCCTCAGGAGACGCCAACTCTCTCCGCCCCTACCCGTCCTGCGTCACCGGCGTCTTGTGCGTCCCCCATTTCTCGAACCACTTGCGCAGGTATAGCTGCGTGCGCAGGAAGTTGGAGGGCCGCGAGCTTGTGCCGTGCCACTCCTCCTGGAAGCGGATCATCACCGTGGGCACGCCCACGTACTGCAGCGCCTGGTAGAACTCCTCGGTCTGCCCCATGGGGGTGCGCAGGTCCATCTCGCCGGTCAGGAGCATGGTCGGCGTGGTCACGTTGCCGACGTAGAAGATGGATGAGCGGTCGATCCACTCCGCCGGATCCTCCCAGAAGGGCTTCTCGAATGTGCGCGTGTAGCTGATGGCGTCCGAGGTGCCCATCGCCGACATCCAGTTGACGATGGGGCAGTTGGCGGATGCAGCGGTGAAGCGGTCGGTGTTGCCCACGATGTAGCTGGTGAGGATGCCGCCGCCCGAGCAGCCGTAGACGAAGAGGTTGTCCTCGTCCACGTAGCCGCGCCCGAGCATCTCGTCGACGCCGGCCATCAGGTCCGGGAAGTCGGCCCCGGGATAGTCGTGGTTGATGGCGTTGGCGAACTCGGTGCCGTAGCCGGTGCTGCCGCGCGGGTTGGTGTAGAGCACCACGTAGTCGTTGGCGGCATGTTCCTGGAAGGCGAAGTTGAAGCCGCCGTTGTACATGCTGTGCGGGCCGCCGTGGATGACGAGCATCATGGGATAGATGCGGGACGGGTCGAAGTCGGGGGGCTTCACGATCCATCCCTGAACGCGGAAGTCGTCCTCCGAGTCGTACCAGATCTCCTCGACTTCACCCAGCTCGACGTACGCCAGCACGTCGGCGTTCACGTCGGTGAGGCGCCGGGTTTCGTCCGGGCTGTCGAGGCCGAAGCGGAAGACATCCCCCGGCTCGTGCGCGCTGGAAATTACCCCCACGCCGACGCCGTCATCCGAGAACGACGACAGGCCGAAGAGGTGCTCGCCGGAGGTGAGCTGCGTCACCCCGCCGTCGACCGACACGAAGTGAAGCTGCCCGTAGCCGTCCCTGCGCACGTTGAAGTAGAGACCGCTGCCGTCGGGCGCCCACATCATGCCTCCGACCTGCCGGTCGTAGTCCCCGGAGATCACGCGCGAGCCGGAGCCGTCACGGTTCATCAGGTGGATCCTCTGGTTGCGGTAGGTGTCGCGGTGGGCGTCGATGCCGGTGTAGGCGATGAGCGAGCCGTCGGGTGAAGGAACCGGACCCCCGTCGGGGCCACGCCTGTCGGTAAGCTGGCTGATGTCGCCACTCGCCACGGCAACCGCGTAGACCTCCGACTCCTGCCAGTGCTCCGGGCGGTCCCAGTCCTCTTCCCGGTATGACGTGAAGTAGATCTCGCTGCCGTCCGGGCTCCACTGGATGCCGGAATGGTTCCAGTCGCCGTCGGTGAGTTGGCGCGCGGTGCCGCCCTCGGCCGGGACCACGAAGACGTGGGTCCAGCCGGTGTCGACGTATCCCTGCCGGTCGCGCTTGTAGCCGGCCCGCTCCACCACCTTGGGCTCTCGCACCCACTGGGCGCCCTCCGGGCGGCGCGGAAGCTCCACACCGGCGAAGTCGGCCCGGGCGGCCACTCGGCTGGTGAAGGCGATCCACTCGCCGTCGGGGGACCACTGCGGCCCTGACGGCCCGTTCTCAAGGCGCGTGATCTGGCTGACCGCGCCCTCGTCGTCCATCCAGCGGACGAAGAGCTGGGAGCCGCTGGGCTCGCCGCGCGCGGTGAAGAGGATGCGCGTGCCGTCGGGCGACCAGCGGGCTCCGCCGCCTTCGAGGAGGTGCCGGGCGCGGGAGCCGTCGGCGTTCATGATCCACAGCGACGATTCCCGGCGGTCGGCCTGCTTGTCGACCCAGCCCCGCGTGTAGACGATGCGCTCTCCGTCGGGGGAGATGCGCGGATCGGACACGCTCTCCATGTCCAGGTAGTGCGTGAGCGAGAGCCGTTCCTGGGCTGCCGCGGGCGCGGTGGCGGACAGGACGGCGATAGCTGCCAGGGCGACTGCAATCCGGGTGATGGTGCGTGAACGTCTCATCAGATGCTCCTCCACTTCCGTTTTACTCACTTCGTTGCATCGGAATGCTCATCATGTTGACCGATTCGCATTCCGGGTAACTCATCTCGTGTTCTTACTCTGTTGGTTACATCACCCCGGTCGGGGCAGCCGCCGAGGTTTCTGCTCCGACTCCCCGTGGATGATCAGCTCCCGCTTCGGATACGGGATCTCCACCCCCGCGTCGGCAAAGGCGGCGACCGCCTTCCCGGTGATCTCGTCGGCGATGCGGCGGCGGTTGCGGGCCTCGAGGATCCACACGCGCAGCTGGATCTGGACGTCGGAGGGTCCAAAGCCGCGCACGATCACGATGGGCTCCGGCTCCAGCTTCACCCCCTGCACCTGCTTCGCGGTCGCGATCAGCAGGACCTTGGCGCGTTCGATGTCGGACTCGTACGCCACGGAGAAGGGAATACGCAGACGAATATCTTCGCCCGACATGGTGTAGTTGATGATGTCGCGCACCATGATCAGGCTGTTGGGCACGATGATCACCAGATTGTCCGGGTTGCGGATCTTGGTGGCGCGCAGGCCGATCTCGATCACGTCGCCCCAGGTGCCGGTCTCGTTGGGCGCGCTCCAGAGCTCTATGCGGTCGCCCACCTTGAAGGGGCGGTCCATGATGAGCAACACGCCGGCGATCAGGTTCGACAGCGTGTCCTTGGCCGCGAGAGAGAGGGCCAGCCCCATGACTCCGGCGCCGGCGAGCAGCGGGGCGATGTTCAGTCCCAGCAAATCCAGCGCCAGCACGACCCCGAGGGCCAGCACCAGGAACCGAACGGTGCGGTTGATGAGGGGAAACGCCGTTTCGTCGAGCGTCGTCTCTCCGGTTGCCAGCACCCGGCCCTCTACCAGGTCGAGCACATCGCCGATGAAGCGGCTGAGCGGAAGAAAGAGGAGCCCGACCCAGATGGCCAGAACCCAGTTGGCGACCAGCGGCGGCGTCCCGGCCTGATTCGGAATCGACCAGATGATGACAAGTCGCCACACGGCCCAGGCGACGATCGAGAACAGTCCGGCGCGGAGCAGGAACTCCACCAGGTAGTCGTCGAGCCGGGTGTCGGTGCGCGTCACCCAGCGCTTCTTGGCGCGGCCCAGTATCCCCCGTACCACGAAATAGCCCACGGTTGCGAGTACGACCGCGAGCCCGCTGGGCGTCCAGCGCGGAGCCGCGTATTCGAGGGCCGTACTCCACAGTTCGCCGATTTGGGTGAACTCGATATTGAAACCCAGGAATTCCAAGCCCGCCTCGCTGAGTGGGTTGCACAGGATGATCAGACGCCGGAAGGCCTAGCCTAATCGTTTGGTCGCTCGTATATCAACCGAATCGACGGATCGCGTCCCGGTCGTCCGCTCCGCTCGTAGCTCGAATTCGCGGAACATAACCGGCAACCCCGGGCGGGACACCGCCGTCATGGGACTCCTCCTCCGGAGAACTCGCCGATGAAGGTGCACGCTGTCGGGTCCGGGCCTTCGGTCCACGGCATCCGGTCCGTTCCGTGGATCCGGGCGCTCCGGTTCGTACCTCTCATGGCCCTCCTGCCTGCGGCCTGCACGGCGGGCGGGGGGCCGGCCGACCTCCTCATCCTCGGGGGCTCGGTGCTGGACGGTTCGGGGAGCGACGCAACGGCGGCCGACGTGGCTGTGGACGGTGACCGGATCCGGTTCGTGGGGGATGCCGCGAGCGCGGGGATCACGGCGCTGGACACGGTCGACGCGCGCGGACTGGTGGTCGCGCCCGGATTCATCGACATGCATTCGCACGCCGAGCTCGACGCCGATCACGGGCGGGACGCGCGCGCCTTCCTCTTCCAGGGCATCACGACGGTCGCGCTCGGGCTGGACGGGGGCGGCTCGGCGCACGTGGCGGACCGGCTGGCCCGGTGGACCGAGGACGGAATCGGGGTGAACGCCTTCCTCTCCGTGGGCCACAACTGGGTGCGGCGGCAGGTGCTGGGGATGGCGGACCGCGCGCCCACCGAGGCCGAGCTGGACGAGATGCGCGCCCTGGTGCGCAAGGGCATGGAGGAAGGCGCATATGGCCTTTCCTCCGGGCTCTTCTACCTGCCCGGCAACTATGCGGAGACCGAGGAGGTAATCGCGCTGAACCGGATCGCCGCCGAGTACCCGGGGGCGATCTACGACACCCACGACCGCGATCTCGGCGCCGCCTATCCGTCCTTCGGATACCTGAAGTCGATCGAAGAAGGCATCCGCATCGGCGAAGAGGCGGGCACCAAGGTCATTTTCAGCCATTTCAACGCCCAGGGGGCGCACAACTACGGCCGGGCGCCGGAGGGAGCGGCGCTGATCGAGGCTGCGCGGGCGCGCGGGGTCCACGTGGCCGGAGCGCATCACTCCTACACCGCGACCCAGTCCAACCTGCGCTCGTACACGATCCCGAGCTGGTTCGTGGCGGGGGGCGACACGGCGATGCTGCGGCGCTTCGACGACCCGGACACGGTCCAGGTGATCGACCGCCAGACGCTCGAGATGCTCACCATCCGGGGCGGGGCCGATCGCCTTCTGTTCGCCGACCGGCGGCCGGAACTGAACGGCAGGACGCTCCAGGCGGTGGCCGACGAACTGAGCATGCAGCCTTCGGCCGCGGCCCGCCACATCCTCCGCGACGGGAACGCCGCGGTGATGAACCTCGGCCTCTACGACATCGAGAACGTGCGCTACCTGGCGCAGCTC
>VYDD01000098.1 GCA_009843625.1 Gammaproteobacteria bacterium
CCGGCGCCCTGTCCCTGGCCGCACTGCTCGCCGGCCTGCACGTGCTCCTCGGCGGCCTCCCGAAGCCACTTGGCGTGGGCACTGCGTTCCTCTTCCCCTTGCTTGTCCCGGAGCGGAGGCGCCGCAAGAAGCGAGCCGACGCGAAGGCTCCGGACGTCGCCTACACGCCGGCCCTCGTTCGCGAGCGCGACGCCGATCGCCGGGGACTGGAGTACGTTTCCGGATCGCGGACGTCCATTTGGTTCGCCCGCTCCACGAACGGCGGGCGGAATGGGCCGACGGCGCCATCCGACCCGGAAACCCCTGACGTCGTGCACACGCCGGCGCTCTCTTCCGAGCGCGAGGGCGATCACCGTCGGCCGGGGTACCACGTTCCGGGATCGCGGGCGTCCGAGAGGCTCGCCGGTCCCACGAGGGGCGAGCCGGGGAGACACGGGGGGTAGCGCCGCCCCGATCCCCACTCTGGATTCTGCTCGCGACCGCCCATGCGTTAGCCCACTCGCGGCAGGCGTCGCGGCGCTCCTGGCGCATCGGCCAGACCGAGCCCGTCCAGGTCGTCTTCATGGCCTACGGAACACCCTGCAGGCCGACGCGCTCAAGCTCGTGGCGCAGAAGCTCCAGTCGTCGCTCGCCGTTGAGGGCGAACTGGCCGAGGCGCTGCTGGTCGACGATGGCTGGCACGCGCGGAGCCCGAGCCGGAGCCGGTCGCCGTCGGGGCCACGGTGGCTGCCGAGGGCGAAGCGGGGGCCGTGGACTCGGGGCCGCAGCGGGGCGCCCCTGCCCGGCGCGGCGGCGCACGTGAGTCCGAGGGTGGACACGGCGCCGCGCCGCCACCACCTAGTCCTCGCGCTTGACGACGAGCGGCGTGAGGGCGGGAACGCCGTCGGGGAACAGCTCGCCGAACGCGCGGTTCACAAACGCCGGCGCGCCGGGGATGTAGGAGACCCAGCCGCCCTCGTGGAGGACGTAGAGCGCTGTCACCTCGCGGCTGTGTGCGCAGGCGGCGAGATCCTCGACGCTCCCGCCGGCGTAGACGACGGCGCTGAAGCCCGGGGCGACGGCGCCGTGCAGGCAGGCGGGCCAGTCGCCAGGCGGTGCGACCTCCCCTACCGGATCCTCGCTGGCCGGGCCCCTGCCCGCGACGACGAGCGGCGTGAACGCGGGCACGCGTTCGCGGTAGAGCTCGGCGAACGGGCGGTTGACGAAGTGGGGCGCCGCGAGGATGTAGGCCAGGTAGCGGCCCTCGTGCAACGCGTAGAGCACCGCGATGCCGCGGCTCTCGGCACAGGCCGCGAGGCTCTCGACGCTGCCGCCCTCGTAGACGACGAGGCTGAAGCGCCCGGCCACGGCGCCCTTGAGGCAGTGCGCCCAGGGCTCATCGAGGTGCTCTTGCGGTGAGAGCGGCTCCTCCGCCCCCGCGAGCGTCACGCGGTACACGCGCGTGCGGCTGCCGTCGGGCGAGGTCACGGTGACGGTGATCTCGCTGGTCCCCGCAAGCGTGACCTGGTAGCCCTCGCGGCCATCGCCGTCGGCGTCGTGGGGCTCGATCGCGACGGTGGCCCCGGCCTGTGCGGGCACGGCCTCGACCGTGGTCACCTCGACGCCCGTCTCGGCGCCGCCCTCGTACTCCGTGCGCAGGGGCGAGAACTCCCCGAACTCGACGCCCGCGACGACGAGCGAGGCGAGGCGGGCGTCGATGGCGTCGGGCATGTTGTACGTGTAGACGCGGCCGTCGTGCGCGTCGGCGACGTACATCACCTCGCCGTCCGACCAGATGCCGCGCGGGCTGTTGTTGCTCGCGCGCGTGAGCCTGCTGAACTCCTCGTCGCGCACGCGCTCGAGCGGCTGTGGCTCCCCGGCGGGGTCGTCAGGGGCCGGGTCGGGCAGACGGTAGGCGAAGAGCCGCTTGGCGCCGTGGTCCGAGACCCAGACGGTGACGCCGTCCGACCAGAGCCCGTGCGGTTCGCCGTTGGCGGCGTCGAGGCCGTACTCGGCGAGCAGGTCCCCGCTCGCCTCGCTGTACGCGAAGAGGCTGTTCCGGTTGCCGTCGAGCACCCAGATGCGGCCCCCGCCGCCCCAGAGGCCGCGCGCGTGGGCGTTGCGGGCGACGAGCTCGATGTCGCGCTCGGGCAGGCGCTCGGCGCTCGCCAGGTCGTAGGCGAAGAGCCGGTCGCGGCCGCTGTCGGAGACCCAGGCGGTCCCACCGCTGCCCCAGACGCCGCGGGGCGCGCGGTTGCGCTCGTCGAGCGCGAACTCGCGCTCCTCGATGCGTTCGCCGGTCGCGAGGTCGTAGGCGTGGACGGCGTCGCCGGGACCGTCGGCGTTGTTGGCCAGCCACAACGTGCTCCCGTCCGACCAGGCGCCCGTGGGCCGGTCGTGCCCCGAGGCCAGCGCCTCGATGTCGCGCGTCACGGTCCACTCGAAGTCGGCCTCGCTCGGCTCGGGAGCGCCACCACCGCCACCGACGAAGCCGCCGACCGGGCCGCCACTGCTGCCCGGCGGTGACGGCGCCGGCCTGGGCCCGACCGTCACCGTCGCGATCGCTCCCGCGGTCGTACCACGCATCGCGCGCAGCTCGAAGGTGTAGCGCACGCCGTACTGGATGTTCGCCGAGACGTGCACGGTGGAGCTGCCGCCGAACTGCAGCCAGTCGCTCGCGACGCCGTCCGCCGTCCGGCGCAGCTGATACGCGGTGATGGTGGGATCGTCCGGGTTATCCCAGGTCAGCGTGACCGCCCTGCCGTCGCCGGGCGCGGCCATGAAGTTGGCCGGCGCGCCCGGTGGCTGCTGGCCGTGGGCCGTCTGCAGCGGGAACAGGAGGAGCGGGAGCGCGAGGAGCAGCAGCGCCGCGAAGCGTCCGGTGAGCCGGCCCTTCATCCGGTCAGCCTTCGCCCGAAACTGCCGCGGCGCTGCGTGCGCCCCGGGGCGGGCCCGTGTGCGAACAGCTGGCGACGGGGCCGCCGGCTGTCTGGTTTCCACCGTTCAGTGCTCGGCGTGCGGATCGGGCGGCACGGGCGTCTCACACCCTGGCCTGCGGCCGATCACCGGCAGTTGCTGCCGCCCAACTGCTGGCAGATCCGTCCCACGATGTCCGTGAGGTCCTGGCCGGTCGGGCCGGACGTGTCGGCGTCGCCAGCTCCCGCGGGTTCGAGCACGACGGTCTGGCTCTTCGTCGGCGAGGCGTTGCCGCGAATGGTCGCGGTCACGGTGCTGGGCTGAGCGGGCACGACGAAGCCCACGGCGTCTGCGATGGTAGGGTCGATGATGACCGAGGCGTGCACCGCGAAGGCCCCGACATCGCTGCCGCTTGCGTAGCGGAGCCGCTTGTCGCCGGCGTCCGCCGGCGGGACGTAGGAGACGCTGACGTTGCCGGACCGTCTCTGATTGAGCTCCTCCGGGGGGACGGCGCCCACCCGCCACTCCTCGATGGTGACGCTCAGGCGCTCGTGATTGAACGTGAACGCGTGCTTGGTCCAGTCCAGTGGGACGCCATCCAGCGTGACGGTGATGGAGGACGGATCGATCCCGGCTGACAGCAGGGCGTCGCCGAAGTCGAGGTTCACGACAGTCGAGATAATGGTGGCACTAATCTCTTCGCCGTCGTCATTGGTGAGTGTGGCAGCCTCGCTGGTGACGTGGAACCTCGCGCTCGGGGCATCGTCGGCGTGTGCGACGCCCGACGTGGCCCAGGCCAGGGCGAGGGCGGCGGCCAGCGCCAGGGCCGCCCCACCCATGCGCGACTTCGCGGTACGGTCCATCACAGCTGTCCTCCCGACGGGGATCCAGGCAACCTCGATCCCTGCGGCGCGCGAGTTGGGCATATTATGCCAGCATGTGCATTACGGCAGTGTGACTATTCAGGCCGTGGATCCGTAATGTTTTGTGACCATCGGCGGCTTGCGGGGGCGGACGCTGCCCTACGGCGTGAAGTTGTGGACGGACACGTTCGAGAAGCTCGGCGCCTGGGCGTCGTTGTGCTGGAGCGGCGCCTGGGTCGGCCTGACGTAGCTGACCGTGACCGTCTGGCCGCTGGTGACCGCCGTGCCCAGCGTGACAAACAACGTGCTGCCGGAGATGCTGAGCCCGGTGGGCGTCTGGCTCGTGCCGTTCACGCTCACCCAGAACACGCTGGTGGAGGGCAACGAATCGGTGTCCAGGCTGCGGTCGAATATCAACGACATGGTCGCCCCGCCGATCTCCGCGTGCTGCAGCACCGGCGGGAAGCCGTTGGGCAGGTTGAACTCGCCGACCGACAGCCAGTCGCCCCAGCCGTTGGCGTTCCTGGCCCGGATCGCCACGTCGTAGTCGCGTCCGCCGATCAGGTTGGAGATCGTGTAGCTCCTGGGGTTCAGGCAGGCAGGCCCGCCACTCGAGTGTACCGGGCCTTCCGTACGACAGATGCGCTCCACCTGGCGCGGATAGAGCCTGGGGCTCCGGGTCCAGTCTCCCCCGCCGTCTGTGAAGGCGTAGTCGCCGCGACGGTGGCGCACCTGGTAGGCGTACACCTCCGACCCGCCGCCGGTGGGCGGTTCCCACTCCACGGTTAGCGAGCCGACGCCCGCGCGATCGTAGCTCCGGTCGGCGGACCGGGGACTGCCGTGTAGGCGGCGTCGAGGGTGACCGTATGAATCTCGGACGTGAAGCCGAGGCGGTGGACCGTCTGGTCGGGCGTGTTCGCGTCGTTGTCGTGGTCCTCGGTGTTGGCCGTTCGCGCCCGGACCCGCACCTGCCAGGTACCGTCGGCGAGGCCGGTGAAGGTGTGGCTGCGGGCAGTCGTGTCTGTTATCACGTGACCGGTGGGCCACGCGGGCCAGGTCTCGTCCGCGTTCTGCTTGCGGCGCTGCACCACCCCCGCGTCGTGGGTTCCAATGCCGGCAGGTATCGTTAATTCATCGACATCCCAGCCGGTGAAGAGCGTGCCGTTGCCGCCGGAAGCAAACGAGTCGCTTACCGGACTAGCTCCGAACTCGTCGCTCTCTGAAACCGACGTCAACGTGACGGTGCCGTCCTCGTGGGAGTCCCGACCATGGACAGAGACGGCGCCGTTGGCTCCGGTCCTGAAGTCGTAGCTGACCCCCGGCGTGAGGTCGTAGGCGATGAAGCTGTCGTCGCTCAGCTGCGTATTGGGATACCTGCCGTAGCTGCGGAAGTGGTCCCAGGTCGACTGCTTGAACTGGAACTCGATCTCGGGCCCGAAGACGCAGCCCGAGGGCGCGCCGGCGACGTTGGTCCAGGTGCCGCTGATGCCGCTGTCGACATCGGCCGCCACGGCCAGTCGGATGTTGCAGGCTGCGGGCACGTTGATCTGCGGCAGGGCCAGCGGCCGGTCCGAGCTGCCGGTCGGGTAGATCGTCGTGACGTGGTACTCGACCTAGCCGGGCGTGAGGTCGTCGAGGACGTGCGACCTGGCCTCCGGGGGGGCGGTCTCCTCGACCCACTCGCCGCCGTCCAGGCTGCGCGCGCCGACGAGGTAGCCGGCCGGCTCGCAGGCGTCGTCGTCCGAGGGCGCCTCCCAAGAGGCGACGCCGGCGCGGGCGATGCCCAGCATGGAGACGCGCTCGGGCGGGGCCAGCTCGCAGCCCGTCTCGGGCTCCCAGATGATGAGGAAGTCGCCCTGCAGCGAGGCCGAGAGGCCTCCCGGGTCGGTGGCCGTCAGGGTGACGGTGATCACCGGCTGCTCCGGAAGGGGCGGCTCGAGGGCGTCCCAGTCGTCGTCGCCGTCCACCTCGAGGAAGACGCGCATGGTCGCCTCGCGCGACCCGGGACTCGTCGCGGCCAGGAGGTCGCTGCGGCCCCAGGAGCCGATCACCACGTCCTCCGCCAGTTCCGCGCGGCCTCCGGTGATGGCGACGGCGTAGGGGAGCTGGTCGCCGTCGGGGTCGGAGAACAGGCCGGCGAAGGACTTGCTCACGAGCACGCCGCGGGGCGCGTTGTGTTCTCCGACGAACCGCTCGTGGTTCTGCGTCTCCGTGTTGACCACCGGGGCGCGGTTCGGTGGGGCCGGCGAGAGCTGCCAGTCCACCTTGTGGATCGCGTCGTGGCCGAGTCCCGAGTGCGACAGGCCGGCGTCCGCCTGCGAGGAGGCGGAGCGGATGGCGCCGCCGTTGAGCGCGAGGCTGTTCTCCAGCACGGCGATGCCCTGCGTGGAGTAGTTCGGCTCGATGACCTCGTGGTCGAAGGTGAGGCTGGCCGTGCCGGAGCCGCTCTCGTAGTCGACGACCTTCGTGCCCCAGTCGGCCGGGTCCATGTCGATCTTGAGCTGCGGCGTGCCGGTGACGGTCATGGCCTCGGAGAAGGTGACCGTGATGGTGATGGTCTCGCCCAGGGCGTACGTGTCGTCGTTGCCGGCGTCCGAGGTGACATCCACACCGGTGACCGTCGGCGCGCCCTCGTTCGCCGCGGCCCGGTGCCCGGGCGCCAGGACGAGGGAGACCGCGAGGGCGGCGAGCAGCAGCACCGAGAGGCCGAGCAGCCACGAGGTGGACGTGCGCGGGCCGCGGCGGCTAATTCGGGGGGCGTTCGCCGCGAGCGACGGTTCCCTTCGAGGGACACACCACTACCTCCCGCTCCTGCATGCATTCGCAGGCGCAGCAATCGCGATTATCCCACCGGCCCCATCACTGTTGCGTCACCCAATCGGCCAGTTTCCGTAATGATTTGTGACTTTCGGGCTCTTGAGGCATCATTACCCCGCCGGCACCGTTCTCGCGACCCGCGAGCGGCGGCGCCGCACTTCTCCCCATCGAGGCGAGGTGACGAGTTGAGCCAGCCCGACGAGCGAGAACGCCGCATCGAGGAGCTGCAGGAGCGCCTCTCCCGCCTGAGCGAGGCCAGCCTCCGCATCAACGAGAGCCTCGACTTCGAGACCGTCCTGCAGAACGTGCTCGACTCCGCCCGCGATCTCACGGGAGCCCGCTACGGCGTCATTGCGACGAGGGACGAAGAGGGCGGCCTGGAAACGGTCCTGACCTCGGGAACCAGCGAGGAAGAGTACGAGCAGGTCGTCACGTTGCCGGGCGGCACCGAGATCTTCGCGCACTTCATGGCCGCGCCCGATCCCGTGCGAGTGCCCAGCTGGGGCGCCTACGCGGCGTCGGCCGAGTTGAACGGGTTCCTTCCCATGCCGGTGTGGGCCGGCCTGACCGCCCCGATCCGGCACCGGGGCGAGTCCGAGGGCGTCATCTTCGTGGGTCACGACCGGGAGGAACGGAGATTCAGCACCGAAGACGAGGAGATTCTCCTCATGTTCGCCTCGCAGGCGGCGATGGTCATCGCCAATGCCCGACGGCACCGCGAGGAGCGGCGGGCCAGGGCGGACCTGGAGACCCTCACCGACACCTCCCCGGTGGGCGTGGTCGTCTTCGACGTCGCGACGGCGGCCCCCCGGTCCCTGAACCGGGAAGCGCGCAGAATCGTCGACAGCCTGTGCGATCCCGACCAGACGCCGGAGGACCTCCTCGAGGTGGCGGCCTTCCGGCGCGCGGACGGGCGGGAAATCTCCCTCGGGGAGTCCTCGCTCGCGGAGCTCCTGGGCACCGGGGAGACGGTGCGCGCCGAGGAGATCGTCATCGGCATGCCCGACGGGCGCAGCGTCACCGTCCTGCTCAACGCCACGCCCATCCGCTCCGATGACGGGGCGGTCGAGTCGGTGGTCGTCACTCTGCAGGACATGGCCGACGTCGAGGAGCTGGAGCGGCTGCGGGCCGAGTTCCTGGCGATGGTCAGCCACGAGCTGCGGGGGCCCCTGACCTCGATCAAGGGCTCCGCCGCCACCGTGCTGGACTCCTCCGCCGAGCTCGACCCCGCCGTCGTGCGCCAGTTCTTCCGCATCATCGGGGACCAGGCCGACCACATGCACGACCTCGTCTCCGACCTGCTGGACGTGGCCCGCATCGAAACGGGCGAGCTGGCGGTCAGTCCCGAACCGGCGGAGCTCACCGTGCTCGTGGACCGGGCGCGGAGCGCCTTCCTGGGCGCCGGCGGCACGAACCGCCTCTCCATCGACCTCGCGCCGGACCTGCCCCTGGTGGCGGCGGACCGTCGGCGCATCGTGCAGGTGCTGGGCAACCTGCTGTCCAACGCCGCCCGGCACTCCCCGGAGTCATCTGTCATCACGCTGACCGCGGAGCGCCAGGGCGTGCATGTCGCCGTCTCGGTGGTGAACGAGGGGCAGGGCATCCCGGCGGAGAGCCTGCCGCAGCTGTTCCGGAAGTTCTCGAGGGCGCAGCCCGAGGAGCAGGAAGGGGCCACGGGCCTCGGCCTGGCCATCTGCAAGGGGATCGTGGAGGCGCACGGCGGCCGTATCTGGGCCGAGAGCGACGGACCGGGACTGGGGGCGCGCTTCACCTTCACCCTGCCCTCGGTGGAGGAGACGGGGCGTGGCGCTTCGGCCGCGCTCCCGGTCGTCCAGCGCCGGTCCGCCTCGCGGCGCGGGCAGCGGGAGGCGGACGAACGGGTGCGCGTGCTCGCCGTGGACGACGACCCCAACGATCTCCGCTACGTGCGCGACGCCCTCGTCCAGGCGGGCTACACGCCGCTGATGGCCGGGGACGCGCGGGAGGCGCTCAGCCTGATGGAGGAGGAGCGGCCGGACCTGGCCCTGCTGGACCTGATGCTGCCCGGCACAAACGGCATCGAGCTGATGCGGGATCTCCTCAAGAGAGCGGACGTGCCGGTCATCTTCCTGTCCGCCTACGGCGGGGACGAGCTTGTCACCGAGGCCCTTGAGACGGGCGCCGTCGACTACGTGGCCAAGCCGTTCTCGCCCACGGAGCTTGCGGCGCGGATCAAGGCGGCCCTGCGCCGGCGCGTGGTGGACGAACCGCCGGAGCCCTACGTGCTCGGCGACTTGAGCATCGACTACGCCGAGCGCCGAGTCACACTCGCGGGTCAGCCGGTGCAGCTGACCGCCACCGAGTACGGGCTGCTCGCCGAGCTTGCCGCCAACGCCGGCCGCGTGCTGACCTACGAGCACCTGCTGGAGCGGGTCTGGGGCGACAAGGGCGACGGCGACGTGCGCCCCATGCGCACGATCGTCAGCAAGGTCCGCCGCAAGCTGGGCGAGAACGCCGACCACCCCCGCTACATCTTCACCGAGCCCCGCGTCGGCTTCCGCATGCCCAGGGGTAAGGCGCCGGACGGGGAGGCGGGCGCGGATTCCTGAGCCCTTCCGCGTCTCCCCTGTTGCCCCGCCTCGGAGTGTGGAGGCTGGTGGTGAGCGCTACCTCCGAGGCAAGCCTCAAGCAGTAGTCGTCACTGGAGTTGTGCCACGTGAAATGACTGTTTGTGACTTATCCCGAGGTAGGCATGCTGGTGGCGCGTGACGCACAGGGCCCGGCGCCTCCGGCCTCCCTCCCGAGCGGGCGGCCCGTGATCGCTGCGAACCAACCGGCGGCCCCGGGGACGCCGGTTGGTTCGAGAGGGCGTCAGGGACGCGGCCGTCCGGCGAGCAACGGAGCGACCAGCTTCCTGAGCCTCTCCGTGGGCTCGAGCTCGTACGTCGCCGCGAGCTGCCGCTCGAAGATGTCGTAGGCCCCGAGCGCCTGCCCGCGGTCGCCCGAGGCGAGGTGGATCCCGACGAGGGCGGCGACGGTGCTCTCGTGCAGCGGATCGCTCTCCCACGCCTGCTGGCAGACGGTGAGCGCCTGGTAGCGGTCGCCGCGCGAGTGGAGCCGGCGCGCGTACACCTCCAGAGCGCACAGGAAGCGACCCTGCGTCGTCGTGCGGGCGCGCTCGGCCCAGTCGTCCTCCCAGCCGGGCAGCAGCACGAGCGTGAGCACCTCGTGGCGGCCGTACTCGGGCAGCAGCTGCCCGTGATCCGCAAGCCGGGCCGCCAGCGCCTCCGCCTCCCACAGGTCGATGGCCACGCCGGGGTGGAGGCGCAGCATCTCGCCGTTCGCCCGGATCAGCGGCAGGCGCGTGGCCCGGACGCGGGTGAGCGTCTTCCGGAGGGTCGCCCCGGCGCTCGCGGCCTCGAGGTGGGGCGCGAGCCGCTCCGCGGCGGCGATCCGGCTCAGGCCCCGCGGGTGGAGTCCCAGCAGGGCGACCAGGCGCCGGGCTCCCCTCGGGAGCTCACGGGCGGCGCCGTCCACGGTCAGCGCGAAGGCGCCGAGCAGGGACACGCGGACCTGCGGATCAGTGCGGGCGCGCCGCGTGCTGCGCCGCATCCGCCGGCGCGCCGGCCCGGCCGCGTCGTCCTCGGGCATCGATACCCTCCGTTTCCTCCTCTCCCTGCCGCCTGCCACCGCTTACGGACGCCCGGATCGTGCCCTCAGGCGGATCCGGGCGTTCCAATTCGCGATCCCTATTCGCTGCCCTCTTTGAACCTGAGACGGGCCTTCGGTGGCCGAAGAGCGGTCGTTCGGGCCCCGTTTCCGCGATTCGGTGCGCCGATTTGCCGCGCTGATTGGAACGTCCGCCCCGTAGCGTTCACGCCGTTTCGCCCGGGGCCGGCGCCCAGGGCGAGTGGCCTCGGCGAGGCGCCGGCCGGGCGGAGC
>VYDD01000365.1 GCA_009843625.1 Gammaproteobacteria bacterium
GACCTTGCCCAGGCAGCCATCGGCCCCGGCATGGCGGTATACACCCGGTACGGGAAGGTGCTCGACGCCAAGGGAGAGCCGATGAAGGTTCGCGAGGCGCTGGCGATGATCAACCAGATCCTCGCCGAATCGCTCGCTGAGCGAGAAGGCGACTTCGATGCCGACACCCGGTGGGCGCTTGCTTGGTTCGAGGAACGCGGCTTCGCGGAGGGAGAATTCGGAGTTGCGGAGATGCTGTCTAAGGCCAAGAACACCAGCGTCAGCGGTTTGGTGGAGGCGGGCATTCTCGCATCTCGCGGGGGCAAGGTCCGTCTTCTCAGGCCTTCCGAGTTGCCCTCCGACTGGGATCCGTCCAACGACGCCCGGCTGACGACTTGGGAGATGGTCCACCACCTGATTCGCCTCC
This sequence comes from Gammaproteobacteria bacterium, assembly GCA_009843625.1. Classification (GTDB taxonomy): domain Bacteria; phylum Gemmatimonadota; class Gemmatimonadetes; order Longimicrobiales; family Gaopeijiaceae; genus BD2-11. Next base: position 407 of record VYDD01000365.1, read on the forward strand.
TGGAGTCCGGTGGGGAGGAGGAGGCGGCGAGCCTCGTTAGGCGCCTCGGCAGCGTCTCTGATGTCGCCCGCGACTTGGCCTATAGGCTCTATTCCAGCGCTGAACGTAGGAAGCGGGCCGCGGCTGCGCTCCAATACAACGGCTTGGTCGGTAGCTGGGCGGAAATCCGGCGGCTGGCGAGCGCCGAGGTTCCCGTAGAGCAGACCGAGGCGTTCTGAGTCGAGCACTGGCCTCGCAATCCGAGCCTGCCGAGATTGCGTAACCGGGATCGCCCCGGCATAGCACGACCCGATTCGACCACGAACCTCTCTCAAACATGGCGATCACCAACCACGAACGCGTCGGCAAGGCGATGGAGCTTCTCCGCACTGGCCTGGGGGCCTTCGTCGAACGCGAAATCAGGTCCGCCCACCCCGGACCCAACCCGGCCCGCGAGACGCTGCGCTATCTGGACAACCACAAGCTGGCCGGCCGGCCGATCCCTGAGTGGGACGCGCACGCTCTTCTCATGCTGATCTGGCAATCGTGGAACGCAGTCTTCAGGACAACTCTGGGCCACGCGGAGCGCAACTACGTGTCTGAACTCCGCGATGCCCGGAATCGGTGGGCTCACCAGAGGAGCTTTTCCACCGAGGACGCTCAACGCATTCTCGACTCGACGCATCGCCTGCTTTCGGCGATCTCGGCACCCGACGAAGCGGCCGAAGCGGACAAGATGAGGAACGAGTTGCTTCGGCTGCGGTTCAACGAACAAGCCCGTCAGGAGCGGCGGCGGGGTGCCCAGACGGCTCTCAAGATCGGCGCGTCATCGTCTCTTCCCGCCTGGAGGGAAGTGGTTGTGCCCCATCAGGACGTGGCGACCGGTCGCTACAACCAAGCGGAGTTCGCCGCCGATCTCTGGCAGGTCTACAAGGGGGAAGGCGCTGCCGAGTACCGCGACCCGGAGGAGTTCTTCCGCCGCACCTATCTGACAGAGAGCTTGCGCGGCATGCTTGCCGGGGCCGTCAGGCGCGTCACGTCGGGCACGGGTGACCCGGTCATCCAGCTTCAGACCAATTTCGGCGGGGGCAAGACCCACTCCATGCTTGCCCTGTACCACTTGTTCTCGGGCATGTCCCCAGCGAGCCTCGCCGGTGTGGACGAACTCATGGCCGAGGCCGAGGTCGAGGGACTGCCGCAGGTTCGGCGGGTCGTTCTGGTCGGCAACAAGATCTCGCCCGCGAGACCGGACCGAAAGCCTGATGGCACTGTGGTCCGAACGCTCTGGGGAGAACTCGCCTGGCAGCTTGGCGGGCGCGACGCTTACGCCCGTATTGAGGCCGACGACGAGAAGGGGACGAGCCCCGGCGACGCCCTTCGCGGCCTGCTCAACACCTTCGGTCCGTGCGTGGTTCTGATCGACGAATGGGTGGCCTACGCGAGACAGCTTCACGACCGTAGCGACCTTCCGGCCGGCAGCTTCGAGACACAGTTCACGTTCGCCCAGACCCTGACGGAATCGGCCAAGGCGGCATCGAACTGCCTCCTCGTGATCAGTCTGCCGGCATCGGACACGGCGGGTTCTCCGCACACGCGGGCCGACGATGTGGAGGTCGGCGGGGTGCGCGGTCGCGAAGCGCTGGATCGGCTTGGAAACGTAGTTGGCCGGCTGGAGTCCGCTTGGCATCCCGCCACGGCCGAAGAGGGCTTCGCCATCGTGAAGCGGCGTCTATTCGCACCCATGACCGGCAAGGCGTACAAGCAGCGCGATGTCGTCGCGAGGGCCTTCGGGGATTTCTATCGACGGCAACACCAAGAGTTTCCGGTCGAGTGCCGGGACTGTGAGTTCGTGCGGAGTTTGAAGGAGGCGTACCCAATCCACCCGGAGGTGTTCGACCGGCTTTACGAAGATTGGTCCACCCTGATCCGATTCCAGCGCACGCGAGGCGTCTTGCGGCTGATGGCGGCCGTCATTCACAGCTTGTGGGAGAAGGGGGACAAGAGTCCCCTCATCATGCCGTCCCTAGTGCCGATCGACGATCCGCGAGTGCAGTCCGAGCTTACGAGTTACCTCCCTGACCGATGGGTGCCGATCATCGAATCGGATGTGGACGGCGCTAATTCTCTGCCCCTCCGCATGGACGGGCAGTACAGCAATTTGGGCAAACTGAATGCATGTCGGCGCGTCGCCCGAACCGTATACTTGGGGTCTGCCCCCCTTAAGGAGGCTGCGAGAAAGGGGATGGACGACCGCAGGGTGAAGCTCGGTTGCGTGCTTCCCGGGGAGTCGCCCGCGATCTTTGGCGATGCGCTACGCCGCCTGTCCGGAGCGGCGACCTACCTGTACCAGGACGGCCCCCGTGTCTGGTACGACACGCAGCCCACCGTTACCAAACTTGCGATGGACAGGGCGGCCCAGCTGGAGCGCGATCCCGACAAGGTCGCCGACGAGATCAAGCGCCGGGTGCAGGCAGACGCCGCGAAGCGGGCAGATTTCCACGGCGTTCACTGCTTCCCGCGGGAGGCGGCGGACGTTCCCGATGACCCGAGCGTACGGCTGGCCATCCTCGGCACGGACGCGTTCTACATCAAGGGCGGCAAGAGCCCAGCGGAGGCGGCGGCCCGGCACTTGCTCGACTCCAGGGGGACCGCCCCCCGCCTCTGCCGGAACGCGGTCGTGTTTCTCGCGCCGGACAAGACCCGACTCCAAGATCTGGAGAGCGCGGTTCGATTGTATCTGGCGTGGAAGTCGATTGTCCGGGAGAAGGAGGTGCTCAATCTCGACCCGTTCCAGTCCAATCAGGCCGAGAATCGCCTAAAGGCAGAGGACGGGCGGGTGAAGGGCCAACTCCCGGAGGTTTTTCTGTGGCTGCTGGCCCCGGTCCAGGACAAGCCAGCGGACGAGGTGAGTTGGGAGGCGCTTCGCTTGACGGGAACCGGCGAATTGGCGGTCCGGGCGAGCGCCAGGCTGCGACGCGAGGAGCTACTCGTGACGAGCTACGGGGGTACCCGGCTGCGGATGGATCTGGATCGTATTCCTCTGTGGCAGAACCATGTGGAGATTCGCCAGTTGGCCGACCACTACTCGCGATACCCGTACTTGCAACGAGTAGAGGATCCCTCGGTGATCGCGGAAGCGGTTAGAGAGGGAGTCAATCTGATCACTTGGGAGACGGAGACCTTCGCCTACGCCGAAGGCTACGATGAGGATCAGGGACGATACCTCGGGCTTCGTGCGGGCCAAGCCCTGTCTCCCCTGCCCGCCGATGGTCCGGGGTTGATCGTTCGCCCGGAGATCGCGCGGAAGCAGATGGATGCGGAAAGGCCGACACAGCCGACTCAGGAAACAGCAACGGAGGACGCCGGGGACGGCACTGACACGCGGGAGGGACCCGGAAAGGAGACCGGATCGGAAACGCGCACTCGCCCAATACGGTTCCACGGCAGCGTGGGCATCGATCCGATCCGGGCAGGCAAGGTCGTGGGACAGGTCGCCGAGGAGGTGGTCTCCCATCTCAGCGGTCTGGTCGGCTCCAAGGTTTCACTAACGCTTGAGATCGAGGCGGAGCTACCGGATGGCGCGCCGGACCATGTGGTGCGGACGGTTACCGAAAACGCACGGACGCTTCGGTTCGAGACCCAAGGGTTCGAGGACGGCTGAAGGAGTTCCGGCGCGGGAGGCCGGGCCAAAGCAAGATCCGGGCACCCCTCGCACGCGGTTGACCAGTTTGCGCCGTCAGGCGAGCATGAGGCGCTCGCTCTTGGGCTCCGGGACAGGCCTCCCCAACTCCCGCGCCCGTTCGATCCGGAACTGCATCGCTTCCTTGATGTTGCAGAGCGCGGTCTCTCGGTCGGCACCGTGCGCCATACACCCGGGCAACTCCGGCACCTCCGCAACGAAAGCCTCGTCTTCGTTGTTCCAGTAGAGGATGATCTCGTATTTGAGCATCAGTCGTTCCCGCTCCCAGGCTGTACTTGATGATCAACCGCCAAACCTACCTCACCTGGCAGGGCTTGGCGTAGCCGCCCCGGCTCTGAAGGTTGACGGTTCCGCGCCTCATGGCCTACGGCGCGTGGTACCATCAGCGTTCCTGACGATCCGCCCCTCGCCCTCGGGCACGGGATCGAAGGCTTTCGGGAGTTGCGACACGCCGGTGATCGTCCGGACGATGGCGAAGGCGGCGACCACCGCCGATGGAAAAGCCTCCGCGGTTCGGCGAACGCACGCGTCGAGCGTAGCGCCGGTGGTGATCACGTCGTCCACAACCGTGATCCGGTCGACGGGATCGATTCCCAGTACCGGTGTCGTGGAGAGGGCAATCGTCGCGTGGTGGTGTTCCTGGGTCGGTCGGGCTCCACGGGACCACGCGGACTTCGGCACCTTCTCCAGTCGGTGAAGCCATTCCCTTCGTCTTCCAAGCCCTTCCGCTTCCATCGACCGCACCAGTTCTACGGTCGTCGATCGCGGCTCGCCTCCCTTTGCACGAGGGGCGTGGCCCGGTGCGGGAACGAGAACGACGCCGGAGCCGAAGTAGGTCGGGAACAGGTCTCGTCCATGATCGGACGCCAGCCACGAAGCGATGCCCTTGATTCTTTCGGGGTCTGAGAACTTCAGATCCATGACGAGTTCCCAACCCTGGCGCGTCATTGCCGTGTCACCGGCGCGGGGCCGGCCCGGACGGTACGAGGCCACAGACCCGAACGGAACGCCTTCAGAACGGTAGGTCATCCGCGCGCGACGCCGACCCGACGCATCGGGACGGAAGATCGTCGAGGACCAGCGGCAGCGTCCTTGCATCAAAGCCGAAAGCTCCGTAGCGGATCATCTCGTCGGCCCAGTCCGGCGACTGCCTTTCGAGCGACCGCTTCGGGAATAGCACGGGCCGCCCGAGCCTGATCGCCTCCCATCCCTGGTGCCTTGTTCCGCTGTTGGCGGCAGCCTCGACGATCAGCGTGGCATCGGACAAGAGCGCCATGGTCTTGTTGCGCAGGGGGAAGTTCGACCGGTGCGTCGGCTGACCGGGCGGAAACTGCGACACCAGCAGATGCCGCTCCCCGATCACGTCTTGGAGGCTCCGGTTTCGCGGCACCGCGTACTGATCCAGCGATGTGCCCAGGACGCCCACCGTCCTGCCGCCGTTGGTCATCGCCGTCTCGTGGGCCACGGTGTCGATCCCCAATGCCAGCCCGCTCACCACCGTGACACCGTGCGACACCAGCATCTCAGTAATGCGCCGTGCCAATTCCAGGCCCTCGGACGACGCCCGCCGGGATCCCACCACGGCGATGCGCGGGCCGCCCTCCAGCAGCGACGCATCGCCCCGCAGGAAGAGCTTGCGCGGGGCAGCCTTCAACTCGAACTCGTTGAGAGGTCCGAGCACATCGTCGGGCATCACGGTCCTTGGCTGTCTCACTTTCGCCGCTCCCGGTTCTTGCTCCGCCCGCTGCTGAATCTGCCCGGCTGCTTTCTTCGCGTCAGGAGTCGATGACGCAATATAGCGACCTCGCGCTGGCGCCGGATCATCAGGGAGACGCCACCCACCCCTATAGCTTTCTGGAGACCCAGACGGCCCGTCCGACTACGCGGACCTGCTCGGCGAGGCACTCGTGGCTGTCGTAGGCAGGGTTGAGAGACCTGAGCACGACCCTGGGCGGGTCGGAGTGCGGCACGTGCTCGATCCGCTTCGCGACGAACCCCATGCCGTCCCAGATCACGAAGATCCCCGGCGGCACCGGCACGGTCCGGCTCACGTCGATCAAGATGCGGTCGCCGCTCGCGAGGACCGGCTCCATCGAGTCCCCGTCCACCGGAATCATCCACAGGTCGCCGGGCTCGGCCCGCAACTCGTGTCGGATGAGCGGATCGGCGAACAGCCACGCGTCGTTCGATTCCTCCAGATCGCCGCTCCAAGCTCCGGCGGCAGCCGCCCGCCGGACATCGGCCTCCGGCACGGCACTGTAGCCCTTCGGCGCGGAATAGGGGCCGGAAGCGGGCGGCGGTTTGGCATGCGCCGCATGCCGGAGTTTCCGGTCGTGCCGGAGCAGGTCGGACCTGCACCCCAGATGCTCGGCAAGTATCTCGCGGTCGTCCTCGGCCAAGGCCTTCGGCGTGCCCCGTTTGATGAACTGGTGCAGGTAGGCGGCGTTCCGCCCCATGGCGAGCGAAGCGGTTCGCAGGTTCGAGCCGTTGGCAGCCAGTAGCTGGAGCAGCCGTCTGCGCACCGGGTCCAGTGCCTTGTCGTTCTCTCGCTGCGTCATGGTGTGGGAGTCTACCTGCATTTCCTGCCTGTTACAACCCACGACCCCGGTGCGGCGGTACTTCGGCCAGTCCACCGCCGATTTGGGGGCACGGGGGCGCGACTGGCGACGGTAGCCAACGGGTTTACCCCACCGCTGGAACGCTCAGGAACGCTCTGGAATGTCGGGTTTTTCCTACCAGTTGACCCCCTTGCGAACAGCGTTTCAACGTTTGTGGCATGAAGACGCTGGAAGGGCACTTCAGGTCGCGCTTGGACGCGTTCATCGAGAGCACGGGCATGCCCCTGTCCACCCTCGGCCGAAGGGCGATCGGCGATCCGAACCTGATGCGCGAGATCGCGAGGGGTCGCTCGCCGACGCTGCGGACGGCCGACCGGATTCTGGCGTACACGACCACCTACGAGCGGGAGCGGCATCGCGCGCGGTATCCGCCGCGGCGGCGGCCCCGGAGGCGGAAAAAACCGCGAGCGAAACTAACGAGGAGATCTGGAACGATGACCGAAAGCCCAAAGGACCCGCGCACTACTTCGCCCGTGCGCCTGCTGCGCCGGCCGGAGGTCGAGGCTCGCACCGGCCTGTCGCGGAGCTCGATCTACGCGCGGATGGCGGAGGGGACCTTCCCCCGCCCGGTCCGGCTGGGCAAGTACGGCGTGGCCTGGATCGAGGCGGAGATCGACGAGTGGGTCCGCAACCGGATCTCGGCGGGCAGGACGGCGGAGAGACCGTCGTCCACGAACCAACAAGGAAAGGACGAGAGACGATGAGAACGTTGCTAACAACGATGCGGGGAGCCGCGTGGGCCGTGCTGCTAGTGCTGACCCCCGGCGCGCTCCATGCGCAGGGCACGAGTCCGTGGGTGGACGCGGTGAACGAGCTACAGACGCAGTTCACGGGACCGATCGCGCGCGGTCTGTCGCTGATCGCGATCGTGGTGGGCGGGCTGATGTTCGCGTTCGGCGAGGGCGGGAGCAAGCGCACGCTGGCGGGGATCATCTTCGGGATCGGGATGGCGGTGGGCGCGGTGAACTTCCTCGGCTGGCTGTTCTGATGCGTGGCCTCGGGCGCTGGCCGGGCTACGCGGCACTGAACCGTCCACTCACCGTGCTGGGCGTGGAGCGGCGGCTGTTCCTGCTGGGCGCGACGCTCGCGGTCGCGGTGTGGAACGCGACGGCTTCGCTCTCGGGGGGCGGCCTGGTGTTCGCGGGCTGCTACGGCGCGGGCTGGCTGGCAGGCCGGAGGGACCCGGCCATGCTCGCGGTCCTCCGCGCGGCGGCCCGCTATCCGGCCCGGTTCGATCCGGGCAAGTGGACGGAAGAGCCTTGGCATCTCCACATCCGGACGGACTCGAAGTGAGAGTGGCCGAGGAACGCCGGGCCTACGAGGCGGCCGGTTCGCTGGCGGAGGAGCTGCCCTACTGGGGCTGGCTCGAAGACGACCGCACCTGCCTGACCCGTTCGGGCGAGTTGGCGGCGGCGGGCCGGATCCGTCCCGCCGCGGTGGACGGCCGCACGCCCGAACAGATCGACCGCGTGCTCGGGCTCTGGCAGCGGCTGTTGTCGGGGCTCGGTTCCGACACGCGCCTCCAGTTCCACATGCTCCGGCGTCCCAGCCGCAGCGAGGGTCTGGACGATGGCGGTTCGGACATCGCGTCCCTGTCGGGCCGCAAGCGAGGCGCGTTCCTCGCCGGACGCGTCCAGCGGCTCGAAGCCTTCGTGGTCTGGTCGCACGACCCGGGCCTCCGTCCGGCGGGCGGGGGTTCCGGGACGGGACCGCTGTCGCGACTCAAGCGGTTTGGCAAGCGCGGCGGCAAGACGGCCACATCCTACCTGGCCTCGGAGATCGAGGCGGCCGCGGGCCGGTTCCGCGCGATGATCGACGCGGGCCGCTCGCTCGTGGCCGAGCACACGCCCGTCGAGATGCTGGGAGCCTTGGAAGCGTCCCGGCTTCTCTCCGAACTCATCAACCGCCCCGGCACGTTCTGGGACGGTGCGACGGGGAGCGGCATGAACTGGCGGCTCGCGCTCTCGGAGCTTGAAGCGGAGCGGTCGCATCTCCGGCTGGACGGCGAGCCGGTGATCCTGTACTCGCTCCTGTCGCCGCCCGGCCAGGCGCACGCGAACCTGCTCAGGGACCTCTACTGCCTGGACGCGGTGACGACCGTGTCGCTCGAATGGCGGCCGTGGGCGGTCGAGGCGGCGCGGCGGCGGATCCGGAGCGCGCAGCGCCACTACTTCTCGCGGCGCTACTCGATGATGGCGCACGCGCAGGACGCGCAGGGCACGGCGGCGGCGATGGTCGATTCGGCGGCGGCCGCCGAGTCCGACCGTCTGGGAGCGGCGCTGGTCGAACTCGAAGCCGATGGCGTGGCCTACGGCGAGGCGTCGCTGACCGTGGCGCTCCACGGCGAACTCGACGGGATCGAGCGGCTGGACGGCGATGTGCGGCGGCTGTTCGCCGCGCACGACGCGAAGGTGATCCGGGAGGGCTACGGCCAGATGCCCGCGTGGTTCGCCCGGCTCCCGGCCCAGCCGCGCAAGCGGCAGGTGCGGAAGGTGTTCGTATCGGCCGGTCTCGCGGCGTGCCTCGCGCCCGTGTTCGGCCCTCCGAGGGGGAACCGGAAGAGCCGCCATCTCGACCGCGAGCCGCTGGCGGTGTTCGAGACGCCGTGGCGCACGGCATACCGCTACGACCTGTTCGCGGGCGACGTGGGCCACACGCTGATCCTTGGAGCGACGGGCTCGGGCAAGAGCTTCACCCTCAACTTCCTGCTGGTCGAGGCGCTCAAGTACGATCCCCGCATCCTGATCCTGGACCTGGGCGGCTCCTACCGCTGGCTGACCCGGTTCCTCGGGGGCCGGTATCTGGAGCTGGCGCCCGGCGAGGCGGAGCCGACGCTCCGGCTTACGCCCTTCGCGCTGCCCGCCACCGCGAGGACGTTCCAGTTCCTCACGGGCTGGGTTCTCCGGCTCCTGAAGCTAGGCGGCTACGAGGCGAGCGGCGCGGACACGAGCGAGATCCGCGCGCGGATCGAGGATCTGTACGCGCTCGGGGCCGAGCGGCGGACGCTCAACGTGCTGGCCGGTTCGCTCCCCTCCGCGATGTGGCCCGCGCTGAGCCGCTGGACGGAGGGCGGCGCGTGGGGCGCGTTCTTCGACAACGCGCCATCCGGCGAGACCGACATCGAGTTCCGGGACTGGCAGGTGATCGACCTCGCGGGCGCGGCGGAGCACGCGGACCTCTGCGAGGCGGCGCTCGCCTACCTGCTGGAGCGCATGCGGCTTGAGATCGAGGACCCGGCAGAGACCGCGCGGCTCAAGCTGATGGTCGTGGACGAGGCGTGGCGGTACATGCAGGACCCCGCCGTGCTGAACTACCTGGCCGAGGCGGCCAAGACGTGGCGGAAGAAGAACGCCGCGCTCGTGCTCGCCACGCAGTCCGCCGTGGACGTGACGGCGACGCCGGGTGCCTCGGCGCTTCTCGAATCGATCCCCACCCAGCTGGTCCGCGCCAACGCCGACCTGCCCGACGAGGCCGGGGCGCTGTTCCGGCT
>VYDD01000240.1 GCA_009843625.1 Gammaproteobacteria bacterium
CCCCCGGTTCGCGGGTTTTTCCGCTCTGTCTCCGGCCCCGGCAGGACTCCCGAGCTGGCCGGCTGCACCCTGCTCCTGCTCCTGGTCGCGGCGTGCGGCGGCGGCGCCGGCGGCGCGCCCGGGAACTCGCCGGATGCGCCCGCCGCCGACGAAGCTCAGGTCCGTTCCTATCCCCCGAACGAGGTGTCGCGCGCCGAGATCGACGAGCGAGGGGCGAACGCGCACACCGCGATGCAGTTTCTCCGCCGCGTCCGGCCGGCGTGGCTGCGCTCACGCGGCTCCAACTCCCTTACTTCCGCCGGCGCCATGTACCCCGTCGTGTACATCGACAACATCCGCCGGCCAGGCGGCTTGAGCGCGCTCTTCCAGGTCCCCCTGAGCGAGGTGCGGGGGATGGAGTTCATCGGCCCCGGCGACGCCACGACGCGCTGGGGCACGGGCCATCAGTCCGGGGTGATCCTGATCGTCACCGGGCGCTGACCCGGCCACCCTGCGTGTAGCGGCACCAAAGAGAGAACCGGAGGCAAGGCCCCTGGGGGCCCGCCTCCGGTTCCGCTTCGGGGAGAATCAGATCCTCCGGATCCTCCTCTCCGGGAAGCTGTCGATCACTGGCGAATCATCAGCCGCCCGTGATGGTGGTGTTGTTCTGGAACTCCGTGGCCGGCAGATCGAAGCACAGCTGGTTGCCGTACACGGCTCCGAAGCCGTCGTCCTGGCCGATCGGCGGATAGGGCCTGACTCCGAGCCGTCTCAAGTCCCACAGGTGGTGTCCCTCCAGGAACAGCTCCGCGGCGCGCTCCTCGATGAGCTGGTCCATCATCCCGCTCATGTCCATCGAGGCCATATGGGGCGAAAGGCCGGCGTTGGCACGCAGTGTGTTGAAGATCGACGACGCCTGGCCGTAGTTGCCCGCTTCGATGGCGGCCTCGGCGATGATGAGCTGTGCCTCCTCCCAGCTGGCGAGCTGCACGGGAGAACTCGCGCTCTGATACTTCTCGGCAAACCACAGGGCGATCTCGGTGTTGGGGTGGCCCCGCCCCTGGTCGGTCACCGCGACGCGTGGATCCAGCTCCCGCATGCAATCCGACATCATGTCGTCGGGCCAGGGGAAGTTGCAGGGGAAGTCCCGGTAGGGCTCCGCCACCGTGACCATGTTGTTGTCGACGTTGAACTCCCACTGCTTGTTCTTGGTGACGGATTCGGCGCCGGAATACTCGAGCAGCCACTCGAATCCCTCAGGCACCGCGCTTGCGGTTGCCGCGGCCGCCGATGTCTGCCCCAGGTTGAGCTCGGTCCGGGCCTTGCCGACCCGCACGGCGTTGAGAAGGTCGCCGGAAGCCCCGGCCGCCGCCGACTGGTCGTAGCGTTGGAGCGCCACGCCGAAGGCCTCGGCGGGACTGACGACGGGCCCGTTTTCAACGACTACCAACTCGCACATCGATTCGGCGAACAGCGTATAGGTGAAGCCGGCGTACATCGCCACCTCGGCGATCAGGGCCGTCCTGTCGGGGACGTCGGCGTCGGTCCACTCGTTCAGCAGGCCGAGCACGTAGTCGGCCAGCCAGCGCGTCCTTGAGAGCGGACGGTAGATCGCCGGGCTGAATGTGTCCCCGCAGTCCCGCTGCGCGTACTGGGAGCCGTAGCCGCTGGTGTCGTGGATGCGGGCGTCCCAGATGTTGGAAATGGTATTGTTGGAAGCGTCCCGCCACTCGTTTCCGGTGAGGGCGCTGGCGGTCGCGTGATAGGTATGGGCGCAACGGAACTCGTTGGCCACGCTGGAGACGAGGAGCTGAGCCGAATTCGGGTTCTCCAGGTCGCTCGCCACCACCCGGGAAGGCTCTTCCACGCTCAGCAACTCGTCGAGCGCGTCACACGATGCGAGCAGCGCGATGGGCGCGAGGACGAGGGCGGAAGCCTTGATCATCTGCTTTGTCATGACAAGCCTCCTTTACATGCCCAGGCGGACAGTGAGGGTGAGCGAGGTCAGCGGCGGAACCGCGGAGTCCTCCTGCGGCTCCCGGTTGCCCGAGAAGGTGTTGCTCGGGTCCACGACCTCGGGATCGTGGTGCGGCCACTCCGGCCAGTTGGTCCAGAGCATGGCCAGGTTGCGGCCGGAGAGGCTGAGGCTTCCGCGGGTCGAGCGCACCACCCCAAGCCAGTCCTGCGGCATCTGATAGGTGAGGGAGAGCTCGCGGAAGCGCACGAACGACGCTTCGTTCACCCACAGGTCGTACTCGCCCGTGGAGCCGAACTGCGCTTCTGCGACCAGGCGGATGTCATGGTCGAACGGGTAGGCGGTGAGCTCGCTCTGCTGGATGGCGCCGTACCTCCACCAGCCCTGCAGGTCGTACTTGGTCTGACCGATCTTGCCCTGAACCAGCGCGTCCACGGTCAGCCGCTCGCCGATTGTGAACGACGATCCCACGGAGATCTCCAGGTTCGGGTCCGGGTGGCCCTGGTAGATCCACGCTTCCTCGTTGCACGGGATGTAAGGGGCGCTGTCGTCCTCGTCGACCGAGTGGCAGAGGAGGGTCTCGCGGTTGATCTGGTCGGAGCCGGGGAGGAACTCGGCGAAAGCAACGCTGGGCGCGAACAGCGAGCCCACCGGATAGCCTTCGTGGTGGCGCGTCGTCCATCCCAGCTGAAGGAAGCAGGTGTCCCTCAGCTCCGGCTTCCCGCTGCACGGCAGACCCAGGTTTTCGACCCGGTTCCGGTTGGTGCTGGCGTTGACGATCAGATCCCAGTCCAGCGAGCTCGACTCCAGGACGCGGGCGGAAAGTCCCACCTCGATGCCCCGGTTGCTGACCTCGCCGATGTTGACGAACTGCTGGGCGAGGAATCCGGTCGACGGTGCGCGATTGCGCGCGACGATGGCGTCCTTGGTGCGCTGGTCGTAGTAGGTGAAGTCGATCGTGACGCGATCGTTGAAGAAGCTCGCATCAAACCCGGCCTCGATCTCGACGCCGCGCTCGGGACCCAGCTCCGAGTTCCCGGGATCGTTCGGCCTCACGGTCGCCGAGCCCGCGGGAGACGCGCGCGTCGCGAAGGTGCGCAACGCTGCGAAGGCGTCGGGCTGCTGGCCCGACTCGCCATAGGCGGCGCGCAGGCGGAAGGAGTTGGCAAACCCGGTGCCGCCGTCGGCAACCACCCAGGAGCCGCTGACCTTCGGGTAGACGATCAGGTCGAAGTCCTCACCGAACGCGCTGTTGTCGTCGGCGCGCACGGCCCCGGTGATGAACAGCCGGTCCTGCCAGCCGAACTGCTGCTGCAGGTAGACGCCGACGGTGTTGTTCTCGACGAAGCCGTCGAACCCGAACCGCTCGGCGGTGGCGTTCACGCTCGAGAGGCCGAGCGCCGGGAAGCGGTTCCCGTCCGCGGACACGTCCTCGATGGTCCTCGTGTAGACCTGGAACCCGACCGAGGTCGTGGAAAGGATGTCGGCGGTCAGGTCGCGGGTACCGGAGGCGGCGTAGTCCCAGGTGGTGTAGACGACCGCCTCCCGATTGGCGAAGCGTCCGCCCGCGGCCGCGTTGGTCGACCAGAACTGCGCCGACTCCGGCGTCAGGAAAGGCTGCAGCTGATCTTCGAGCTGATCGGTCACGTCCAGCCCGAAGGTGAACCGGTGGGTGAGCCAGTCGAAGGGAGTATGCGACGCCGTGAGGCCGGCCGTCATGCGGTTGGCGTTGTTGTAGTAGTTGTTCCTCTCGTACATCGCCTCGGGCGTGTACCGCCTGTAGCCTCTGCGCGGGGTGCCGAGAGTCGTCGGAGTGGCCCGGATCGCCTCCTCGTACGGCTGGTCGCCGCCCAGCCGGATGCGCGTAAGCGCGACACCGGCGTTGGCCGAGAGCGTCAGGTCCTCGCTGGGCTGCGCCTGGACGTTCACGCGGCCGTTGTACTTCTTCGCCCAGCTGTCCTCGGTCACGCCCCGGTCCGAAGACGCGGATCCGGCTACGAAGTACTGGAACAGGTCGGACCCTCCGGAAAGGTCGATGCCGTAGTACTGGGTGTGCCCGGTGTCGAACATGAGATCCTGCTCTGCCGGATAGTCCCGGAACATGTTGATCTCTTCGAGCTGCCCCGAGATGTTGCTCACCCCGTAGTTGGTGGGCGTGCGGCCTGCCGGATCCCGGAACCACTGCGCACCCTGGCGGAAGGTGAAGTTCCACTGGGCGTCGCCGACGGCCCCCATCTTCGTCTTGATGTTGATGACCCCGTTGGCCGCCTCGGTGCCGTAGAGCGTCGCCGCCGCCGGGCCCTTGATGACCTCGATGCTCTCGATCATCGCCGGGTCGAGGTCGTCGATGCGGGAGACATCGCGCGAGCCGCTCTCCATGCGGTTGCTCACCCGGACGCCGTCGATATAGACGAGCGGACCGTCGTTGACCTCGCGCATGGTGGAGCTGCCGCGGATCTTGATGGTGGAGGCGCCGCCCGCGTCGCCCGAGCCCTGCTGGATGACGACCCCGGCAAGGCGGCCGCGCAGCAGGTCGGAGACGTTCTGGAGCGGCTGGACCTCGGCCACGGCCGCATCGAGCACGGCCACCGAGTTGCCGATCTCGCGCACGCGGCTCGCCGCCGCCGTGCCGGTCACGACCACCTCGTCAAGCTGCAGCGCCTGGGAGGCGAGGAAGAAGTTCTGAACGACCGAGCCGTCGGCTGGCACGTTCACCACCACCGACTCCGAGCGGTAGCCGATGGACTGCACGGTGACCGTCTGCGAGCCGGCCGGCACGTTGATGATGAGGTACTGGCCGTCGGCCTGGCTGAGCGAGCCGATGTCGAGCCCCTCGATGAAGACCTGGGCCGCGTTGATGGGATCCCCCGTGGCCTGGTCCCGAACGGTGCCCGTCACCGTCTGCGCTTGCAGCAGCGCGGGCGATGCCATCGCGAGCGCGATGAGGGCGAACAAGGTGTTGCGTCTCACGGATCTCCTCCTTTCCCGAGTCGCGTAGTGAACTTGCGCCGGACCAAACCCGGACATAACCCGGACATAACCCGAGCGCGACATGCGATAATAGGTTGTGGACGGCGGAAGTGACAAGAGCGGGAAGCCACGCGTCGCCTGCTGTCCGGTGTCGCAGGCGTAGTAGCCGTCGCAACGGCCCCCCGCCGGGTGCGCCCAGTTCCTGCCTACGTCAGCTCCAGCCGCCTGCGCCGGCGCTTGCGGCCTTCCTCGTAGCGGCGCCGGTCTTCGGGGTCGCTGAGGTCGAGCGGAGGCACCGGGGTGGGGCGGTGAGCTTCGTCGATGGCAACGAAGGTGAGGAGGCAGGTGTTGGTGTGCCGCTTCACCCCGGTAAGCGGGTTCTCCGCGTCGACCCGCACACCGACCTCGACCGAGGTCGTGCCCACGTAGTTCACCCGCGCCGAACAGGTAACCAGCTCGCCGGTGCGGATGGGCTCCCTGAAGTCGACGCGGTCGATGGCGACGGTGACGCACGGCCGACCCGCGTGGCGGATGGCGGCGACCGCGGCCGCGCGGTCGACCATGGCGAGGACCTCCCCGCCCGAGACGTTCCCCAGGTTATTCACCTGTTTCGGCATCATCAGCTCGGTGATGACCGTGTTCGAGGCGGCGGGCCTTTTCGGGGTGGGATCATAGTCGCTCATGGTTGCCGGAGTACACCGCTCGCGGGGCGGGGTTCGGGTCGCGCCTGTTCGGCGCCGTGCCCGCGGTGCGCGGCCGCTTGCGGCGAGAACCCGGACCGGGCAACCTGCCAGCATGGTCAGGCTCGCTGGATGCTTCATGGGCGCGGAGGTCGCATGATGAACCGAAGACACTTTACCCGGATGGGCGCGATGGCGCTGGGAGGGCTTGCGCTCCCCGGCGGCACGAAGAGTCTGCCGCGCGGATTGCGCCACGGTGGGCGCCAGGAGCTCCGGGTGGACGCAACCCGCCTGATCGAGCGCATGCGCGCGCTCGAGGCCTTCGGGCGCAACGAGGCGGGCGGGATCGACCGGGTGGCCTTCAGCGACGCGAACATCGAGGCGCTCGACTGGGTGGCGGGCCACCTTGGAGCGGTCGGCTTCCAGGTCGGCATCGATCTGGCCGGCAACCTGATCGCGCGGAAGGCGGGCCGGGACGCGTCGCTCCCGCCGCTGATGTTCGGCTCGCACATCGACTCGGTGCCCGGAGGCGGCAACTTCGATGGCCAGGTGGGGTCGATGGCCGCCCTGGAGGTCGCGACCCGGCTCGCCGAGGTTGGCCACCGCACCCGTCACCCCCTCGAAGTGGCCATCTTCTCCAACGAGGAAGGCGGCAAGACGGGCAGCCGCATCCTCGCCGGAGAGTTCCTGCCGTTCGAACGCGACGTCCAGACCGCCTCGGGCTACACCATCGGGGAAGGCCTGCGGCGCCTGGGCGGTGATCCGGACCGGCTCGTGGAAGCCCGCCGCGAGCCCGGCTCCATCGCCGCGTTCCTCGAGCTGCACATCGAGCAGGGCGCGGTCATGGAGACCGACGACATCGACATCGGGGTGGTGGAGGGAATCGTCGGCATCATGCGCTGGAACGTCGCCGTCGAGGGCATGACCAACCACGCCGGCACCACCCCCATGGACCGGCGTCAGGACGCGATGGTCGGGGCCGCGCGCTTCATCGACATAGTGCATCGCACCGCGCGCGAGCTGCCGGGCCGGCAGGTGGCGACGGTGGGACGGCTGGCCGCTGAGCCCGGCGTCCCCAACGTGATCCCCGGGCGGGCGGTGCTCTCGCTCGAGATCCGCGACCTGTCGATGGCGGGCATCGAGAGCGTCTTTGAGGCTGTGCGCGCGCGGAGCGAACGAATCGCGCAAGAAACCGGCGTGACCTTCGCCTTCGCGCGCTTCTACACCAGCCGCGCCGCGCCCACCGATCCCCGTCTCCGCGACCTCTTCGAGGCCTCGGCCCGCGATCTCGGCCTGGTGTCGCGCCGCATGCCCTCGGGCGCCGGGCACGACGCGCAGAGCATCGCCCTGCTCGCGCCGGTGGGGATGATCTTCGTGCCCTCCATCGGGGGCATCAGCCACGCCCCCGAGGAACGCACCGAGGACTCCGACATCGTCAACGGCGCCAACGTGCTGCTGCGGACGCTGCTCGCCCTGGACGAGAGGGGGCTGGACGAGTAGCGGGAGCACTTCCGGTCGCGTAGTAGTAAGAGAGAGGTGCAATGCCGCGGCCTTCGGCTGCGCGGACCCTTCCACGGACTTCCAGGGACAGGCAAAGTCATGCAAGGATGCATCGCCAACCCGATATCCGCCCGGCTGGCCGTCCCGCTGGTCATCGCGGCAGTTCTGGGTCTCCCCGGGTCCGTGTCCGCGCAGGAGCCGGAGTCCGAGGACGCACGGGTGACCATCATGGGCGTCGTCTACGACGTCGTGACCGGTACCGCAATTCCAACCGCCGCCGTCTCGCTCGAGAACGGCCGCCGGGGGGTGCTCACCGACGATCAGGGCGTCTTCCGGCTGGAGGATGTCGAAGCCGGACCCCAACTGCTCGTGGTCACCCAGTTCGGATACCAGAAGAGGGCGATCGCCGCCACCGTCACCCCCGAGTCGAGCGGAATGATGCAGGTGGCGCTCACGCCCCGCCCCATCATGCTCGCGGGCGTGACCGCGACGGTCGAGAACGTAACGGAGATGGAAGCGCGCCTGCGCTTCCGCCGGAGGGCCGCGGGTTTCTCCACCCAGGCCTACGACCGGCAGGAGCTGTTTCGCGCGATGAGCGGTACCCCGCTGGACTTCCTCAATCAGCGCACCATGGTGCGCATCGTGACCTGTCCCGCCGGGACAATGAGCAGCCGATGCGTATATCGGCGAGGATTCGCCATCGAACCCTGGGTCTATGTGGACGAGGCGCTCGCATGGGGAGGGCTTGACGAGCTGGAGACCTATCCCGTCTCGGACATCTATCTGATGGAAGTCTTCTCCTGGGGCTCCGAGATCCGGATCTACACCAATCAGTTCATGGAGCAGATGGCCCGCAAGCCGATCATGCCGATTCCGCTCAACCTCTGGACCCGGCCGGCGCGGTGAAACGAAATGTCCATCCAGATGTGAGGTTCGCATGAACGCGAGAAACAAGTTGCCTGGAGCGCCGATCCTGTCCCCGGCATTCGCCCTGGCCCTGGTACTGGCCGCGTGCGCGGATGCGCCCGAGCCCGGAAGTTCCGACGCCGTGGTCTTCGAAGGCGCGCGCGTGATCGTCGGCGACGGGGGAGTGATCGAGGACGCCGTCTTCGTCGTGGAGGACGGCCGCTTTACGGCGGTCGGCGCGGCGGGGGAAGTGGAGGGGCCCGCGGGGGCCGCCCACATGGACCTCGGCGGCAAGACGGTCATGCCGGCGATCGTGAACGCGCACATCCACCTGGCTTCCGACCGCGAGACCCGCACCGACCAGCTGCAGCACTACGCGTACTACGGCCAGTCGATGGTGGTGAGCCTGGGGACGGAAGATGGGAGCGTCGGCTTACAGATGCGCGGCGAAGTGGTGCCCGATGGCGCCCGCTCGCAGAGCGCGGGACGGGGCATCACCTCACCGGAGCCCGGCCGCACGGAGATTCCGCATTGGGTGACCACCGAGGAGGAGGCTCGCGCGGCCGTGCGGGAGTTGGCCGCCGCCCAGGTGGACATCGTCAAGATCTGGGTGGACGACCGGAGCGGCCAGTACGAGCGGCTCTCCTCCGAGCTCTATGGTGCGGTCATCGACGAGGCGCACGCCAACGGCCTGCGCGTGACCGCCCACGTCTTCACGCTCGAGGACGCGAAGGGGCTGCTGCGGGCCGGCGTGGACGCCTTCGCGCACGGCATCCGGGACATGGACGTCGACGACGAACTGGTCGCGCTCTGGCAGGAACGCCCGAACGTAGTGCTGGTCCCCAACCTGCCCGCGCCCGGGGTGGCGGAGGACATGGGCTGGCTGGCGGGGTCGGTGCCTGCGCCCCAGGTCGAGCTCATGCAGACCAACTCGTTCGACCGGCCGGAACTCCAGGACTTCTTCGGCATCCAGGCGCGCAACCTGGACCGCCTCAGCCAGGAGGGCATCACCATCTCCTTCGGCACCGACGGCAGCTCGCCCTGGGCAGCGCACCAGGAGCTGGCCGACATGGTGCGGAGCGGGATGAGCCCGGCGGACGTGATCGTGGCGGCCACCAGCGCCTCCGCGGAGTTCGTGGGCGCGGATGATCTGGGGACGGTCGAAGCCGGCAAGAGCGCCGACTTCATCGTGCTCGACGCGAACCCGCTGGACGAGATCACCAACACGCGCGCGATCGACGCGGTGTACCTGCGCGGGACGGCGATGAACCGCGACGGGCTGGGCGCGCGCTTCCGGGGGACGGGTCAGTAGCGACCGACCTCGAGGGAGCCTGTTCGCTCCTCGCGGGCGCGCTCTCCGGCGGGGCCCGGCGCGAGATTCTGCGCGCCTGCTCGCCGGATGGGGGCGCGAAGGGGCTCCAGCGGCTGCGCGCCGGGATGCGCGCGCATGTTTTCCGGGGGCGTTTCGCCCCGCTCGTGCTGGACGGCTTCGTGCGCGACTTCGACGTGCGCACCCGTGAGGAGGGATTCCACGTCCTCCATTCGTGGAACCATCGGGAGCACCTCTTCACCCGCGAGAACACCCCGGTGCTCATGCTGGACCGCTTCGCCGAGGAATGGTCGCCGGCGCGCGCCACCCCGCGTGTCCAGGCGCTGCTGCTGGACCACTACTTCTTCTACGTGCTGGCGGTCATGGCCATGAGGGCGTGGGACGAAGGCGATCCGAACGAGAATCTGGACCGCGTCACCGGGCTGCTTCGCCACCTGCAGGGTCCCCACGGGAGCGGGCACCAGTTCGTCGCGCGCGCCGAGACCCTGATCCTGATGGCCATCTCCCACTTCCATCCCGACGAGAGCGCCTATCCGCGTCTGCTGGAGAAGATCCGCACCCTGGACCGCGCCCACCGGGTGCACTTCGCGCTGGCCGAGGCCGCGATCCTGGGAAGCCATCTGCGCTGGGGGTTCGCGGTGCTCTACCGGCGCGATCTCGGGCGCATGCGGAGCGACAACGTCGGCGACTACCCGTGGCTGCTCTTCTCGGTCGCGACGCTCATGGAGGAATACGTCCGGTTGCGGGGGGAGGACGGGGGGAGCCGGTCGGGGCGAGCCGATCGGCGCGCCCGCGTCCTCGAGGGCCTCATCGACG
>VYDD01000367.1 GCA_009843625.1 Gammaproteobacteria bacterium
CTCCGGAGGGATGCTCGCGGTGGCGGCCGGGTCGCTCGCGCGTATCTACCGTTCGCCGGGGCCGATCAGCGACCCGCAGGGGACCGGAGACGACTTCTGGCGCTTCGCGGCGGCCCTGCGCACCGCCGGCTTTCGCTCCGGCGATGTGGTGCTGAACAGCTTTTCGTACCACCTCACGCCGGGCGGCCTGATGCTCGACGGGGGACTGCGCGCGGCGGGGTGCACCGTGATCCCCGGGGGCGTGGCCGCCACCACCGCCCAGATCGAGGCCGCGCGCGCGGCGGGCGCCACCGGCTACACCGGCACGCCCCAGTTCCTGCTGACCCTGCTCGAGCGGGCGGAGGAGTCGGGCGAGCCGCTCGGGTTCGAGCGCGCGCTGGTGACCGGCGCGCCGCTGCCACCCTCGTTGCGCGCCCGCCTGCAGGACGGCTTCGGCGTGGACGTCTATCAGGCCTACGGGACGGCGGACACCGGTCTGCTCGGCTACGAGTGCGCCGAGAAGGACGGGTGGCACGTGGCGCCCGAGGTGGTGGTCGAGGTCCTGGTGCCCGCCGACGACCGCTCGGCCGGGGAAGGAGAGGCGGGGCAGGTGGTGGTCACCAGCCCCAACGAGGTCTACCCGCTGGTCCGCTTCGGCACCGGCGACCTGTCCGCGTGGAAGCACGCGCCCTGCCCGTGCGGCCGCCCCGGCCCCCGCCTGGCGGGCTTTCTGGGCCGGGTGGGGGAAGGCGTCAAGGTGAAGGGCATGTTCGTCCACCCCCGCGAGCTGGCGGCGGCGCTGGGGTCCGACCCGGCCGTGGCGCGCTACCAGGCGGTGGTGACGGCCGGCGGCGCGCGGGACGTGTTCACCGTGCGAGTCGAGGCGGCCCCCGGGGCCGTGGTCGACAAGACCGCCCTCACCGCCCGCATCCGCGAGGCCGTGAAGATCCGCCCGGTCGTGGAGGTGGTGGGGGCCAGGGCCATCCCCGACGATGCGCGCTCGCTGGTGGACACGCGGGAGGAGTTGGCAGCGGGTTCAGGCTAAACCCTGACGTTCCGCGCGCGGCCTACTCCGCCGGCGGGGAGAGGCGGTCGACCAGGTCGCTCACCCAGCGTCCTGCAAGGTCCTTGCAGCCCAGCCCGAAGGCCAGAGCCAACGCGAAGCTGATGGCTGCGAGGATGATCAGGAAGGCGTCACCCACGAACTGTACCTGCAGCTGTTGCAGGGCCACCACCACGGAAAAGATGATGACCACGTATTGGACGAACTGCCCCAGCACCTCCGCCTGAGCGATGCCGGCGTTGCTGGCTACGGTGCGGACCGTCGCGGCCAGGAAACCGGCGGCCAGGATCCCCACGATCAAGACGACGATCGCCGTCACAACGGTGGGCAGGAAACCGACAAATCCCTGCAGCAACTGGGCGGTGGCGGTGAGCTGGAGCGCGTTGAGGGCCGCGACCAGCACGACGAGCATGACAAGCCAATACGCGATGGCTCCCAACAGCCTGGAGAAGGTTCGCTGAATGCCTCCTCTGGACAGCATGTCCGCGAGTTGGACCCTCTCCGCCAGACTGTCGGCCTTCACCGCCTCGAGAAGTCGGACGAGCACTCCCTGGATCACCTTCGCGATGATCCAGCCACCGACGAGAATCGCGGCCACCGCCAACAGGTTTGGCAGGAAGCCGACCAACTGCCCGATGAAGGTTCGGACCGGGTCCAGCAGGATCGCATTCCAATCCATTTCCATTTCGCCTGCCTCCATAGTCCAGGTGGAGCCCTTCCGGATAGGCGGCGC
Organism: Gammaproteobacteria bacterium; assembly: GCA_009843625.1. Classification (GTDB taxonomy): domain Bacteria; phylum Gemmatimonadota; class Gemmatimonadetes; order Longimicrobiales; family Gaopeijiaceae; genus BD2-11. Next base: position 1,776 of record VYDD01000367.1, read on the forward strand.
ACCGTGACAGCGGGCCCGGCTCATCCCTGAACAGCCGACGGGGCCGGCGCCACCGTCGGTCGCCGGTGCGCGCCATCCGGGATGATGGAGTCATTATCGCGGGGAGCAGGCCCTGCCGCCAGCGCCCCACGAAGCCGGAACCCGGCCTCAGGACGAGCACTGCGCCCTCGATAGCCGCGTTGCTCCTCCGGCTCTAGATTGGGCTCGCCCTCCGGCGCAGGGTTGCGAGGGTGGTGCTCGTGGTGGGGTTCGCCTTTCGGTCAGGACCCGCGGCGAGCATGGGCACCCGCTTCCCGGAGCCATCAATGGTCGCGCCAACGGTAGACGCCGACGGAAGTCCGCCCCGCGGAGTGGCGGCGACTCGAGCGTCCGGCCCCTCGGGCGAACCCTCCGAATCCGGTCACGGCTTCGGCACGGCACCCGTCTTCCTGGCATCGATCAGCACGATTCTCGGCGCCATCCTCTTCCTGAGGTTCGGCTACGCCGTGGGCCATGTCGGCCTTTGGGGCACGATGATGATCATCGTCATCGGACACATGGTCACGATCCCGACGGTGCTGGCCGTCTCCGAGATCGCGACCAACCGGCGTGTCGCGGGGGGCGGAGCGTACTTCATCATCAGCCGCTCGTTCGGCACCACGATCGGCGGTTCCATCGGAATCGCCCTCTACCTGTCGCAGGCCATTTCGGTCGCTTTCTACCTGGTGGCGTTCGCGGAGGCGTTTCAGCCGGTCCTGCAGTGGATCGGGGGGAGATTCGAGGTCGCCCTCGGTCTCCAGTGGGTCAGCGTTCCCGGCCTCGCCGTGCTGGTCGCGCTCATGCTGACCAAGGGTGCCGACCAGGGCGTGCGCGTGCTTTGGGTCGTGTGCGGCATCCTGGCGGCGGTCATCGGGGCCTTCCTGCTGGGATCGGGACCCGAGGAGATCCGGCCCGACGGACTCAACCTGACATCGACGATCGCCAACCCCGACGGGTTCGGCGTCGTGTTCGCCACCTGCTTCCCCGCCTTCACCGGCATGATCGCGGGCCTCGGGCTGTCGGGGGACCTCAGGAATCCCATGCGATCGATCCCGCTGGGCACGATCGGGGCGACCTTTGCCGGCATGGCCGTCTACGCGCTGGTCGCGATCAAGCTCGCGCAAAGCGCCACGCCGGACGCCCTGGCGGAGGACCAGTTCATCATGGCCCGCATCGCGCTCTGGGGCCCTTCCATCTACATAGGGCTGGCGGCGGCAGCCTTCTCCTCCGCGCTCGGCTCCGTCATGGTTGCCCCGCGCACGCTCCAGGCGCTGGCCCGCGACCGCGTCTTCCCGGGCACCAGGGTCAACCAGCTCCTCGCCACGGGGCGGGGCGAGGCGGGTGAACCCATCAACGCCACCTACGTCTCGGTAGCGCTGGCGGCCGTGTTCGTGGCGCTCGGCGACATCGACTTCATCGCCCAGATCCTGAGCATGTTCTTCATGGTGACGTACGGCACCCTATGTTCCGTGGCGTTCCTGGAATACTTCGCGGGGAATCCGTCGTACCGCCCCACCTTCCGCTCCCGCTGGTACATATCGCTGGTCGGCGCGGTGATGTGCGTGCTCATGATGATCCAGATGAGCGCCGTGTACGCGCTCCTCGCCATGGCGATCATGCTCGTCATCTACCTGGGGCTGAAGCGGTCGCGGCACGGCGAACGCGATCTGGCCGCGATCCTCCAGGGGGCGATGTTCCAGCTCGTCCGCAGGCTCCAGATCATGCTCCAGAAGAACCAGAGCGCGCAGCAGGACGGCGGGTGGCGCCCGTCGTTCGTGGCGCTCACGCAGTTCGGCGACCGCCGCGTGGCCCAGTTCGATCTGCTTCGGTGGATCTCCCACCGCCACGGGTTCGGCCACTTCGTCCAGCACATGAAGGGTGAGTATGCCCTGGACACGGAGCTGGCGGCTCGTGCGCAGCTCACGAAGCTGGTGAAGCGTTCCGACCTCAGCCGGGCGGGAACCTTCGTCGACACGTTGATCGCGCCCTCCTTCGAGAACGCGGTCACGCAGGCGCTCCAGTACCCCGGCATCTCGGGCCTGCCCAACAACAGCATTCTGCTGGAATTCGATCAGGAGCACCCGGAGGAGATCCCGAGGCTGGAGCGGGCCATGCTTCTGGCGGCATCATCCCGGTTCAACGTGGTGGTCCTGCGCTCCAGCACGTTCCGCTTCGGCTACCGCTCGTCGATCCATGTCTGGCTCACCCCGGAGACCCTGCCCAACGCGGCGATGATGCTGATGCTGGCCTACATCATCGTCGGCCATCCCGAATGGAGAACCGCCGAGATCCGCGTGTTCGCGTGCATCGGCACGGACGGGGATGCGCATGAGGCCGACCGGTTGTCCGCGCTGGTCGACCAGGGACGCCTGCCCATCGGGAGAAAGAACATCGAGACGCTGCCCGTCGAATCGCAGGCCAGGATCGAGTCCGAGGTGGAGTACCGGTCATCCGACGCGGATCTGGTGATCGCGGGGATTTCGGCGGAGCAGATGAAGGGGGGCAGCCTGACCGACGTTCTCCAAAGCCACAGGGCCGCGAACGACATCGTGTTCGTGCATGCCGTGGAAGAGATCGTCATCGACTGACGCCCGAGGGAATCGAAGCCCCGTTCCCGATCCGCACGGTCTGAATGCGGGATTGATCCGCGATGCCTCAGAACGGCCAGAACACCGGGATCACGAGCATGACCACCCCGAATACGACGGCGGTCAGCGGCAAGCCCACGCGCAGGTAGTCGGTGAACCGATAGCCGCCGGGTCCCATGACGAGAACGTTCGCCGGATGGGAGACGGGGCTCGCGAAGCTTGCCGACGCGGCCATCGCCGTAGCCATCATCAGGGGATAGGGGGAGATGCCCAGGCTTTCCGCCGTGCCCAGCACGATGGGCGACATGAGGACCACCAGGGCCGCCGTCGGGATGACTTGCGTCGCGACGGAGGTAACGAGAAACAGGGCGCCCATGGCCGCGAGGGGCCCGAAGTCCCCGACCGTCCGTACGACCGCCTCCGCAAGGAGCGCCGAAGCGCCCGCGTCCTGCAGCGCCACCCCCAGCGGGAGCATCCCGGCGATCAGGAAGACGGCCTGCCACTCGATGGACCGGTAGGCTTCCTCCATGGTCAGGCACCCCAGGAGGACCATGAGGGCGGCGCCTCCCACGGCTGCGATGGAGATCGGCAGCCACCCCAGCAGGACGGGCGCCAGCGTGACGCCCAGGATCAGGGCCGCGATCGGCGCCTTGCGACGCCGGGGAGGCGTCTGCACACCCTCGGTCAGCACGAGGAAGTTCGGATCCGAGGCGAGGACACGGAGGTTCTCGCGGGGTCCGTGAACGAGCAGCGCGTCGCCGGAGCGCAGCGGCAGGTCGCGGAGTCCGGTGCGATGGGGCCGTCCCTCGCGCCAGATCGCGAGGACCATCAGGCCGTACTTCCTGCGGAAGCTGAGCTGGCGGAGGGTCTGCCCCACGAGTCTGGTGTGGGGTGAGAGGACGACCTCGGCGATCCCTATGTCCTCGGTCTCCAGGGCGAGGCTCTCCTCTGTCCCGGTGGCCTCGACCTCGAGCTCTCGGAGCCCCTTCAGCGCGGACAACCCTTCGGGCCGGCCTCTTACGACCAGCAGGTCCCCCGCCTGCAGGCGCTCGCCGGGCTCCGGCATCTCGATGGTTCGGCCTTCGCGGCGGACGCTGATCACCCACAGCCCCAGGGCGGCGCCCAACCCGCATTCCTTCAGCGTCTGGCCCGCCAGGAAGGAGTCGCGGGGCACCCGAACCGCAAACAGTTCGTCCTGGAGGCTGTAGAGGTCGATGTGGTCGGCGGGAGCGACGGTCAGTGCCTCGTGTGTGCCCAGATCTTCGACCTTGTCCGGCGGACCCTGGACCAGCAGCGTGTCGGCGGGCTCAAGCGGCACATCCTGCAAGGGACTCGGCAGGGACCTCCCGTCTCGCCGGATCGCCATCACGCGAACCCCGAAACGGACGGCGAAGTCCACGTCGCGGAGCGTCCGTCCCGTCAGCTCGGAGCCGCCGGGTACACCGACCTCCGCGATTTCGAATTCGGGAGCTTCCAGCACCTTTACGCCCAGCCCCTCTTCCTCGATATCGAGCGCGGAACTCTCGCGCAGCCGGTCCAGCCGATCCATTGGCCCCTGAACGACGATCCTGTCTCCCGCCCGGAGACGGAAGTCCGGGCCGGGCGAGGGTCGGGGCCGACCGTCACGGATGACGGTGATGGCCTGAAGTCCGGCGACGGCCCCCAGCCGGATCTCGCCGAGGCTCTTTCCCGCGAGGGGCGAGGCCTCGGGCAGCCTCAGGACCATGAACCGCTCATTCAGCCCGTAGATGTCCGGCAGCACCCGTTCATCGTCTCCTCCGGGACCCTCGACCCCTATGCGGCGCTCCGGCAGCAGCCTGGGGACGGCCACGAGGATGAAGACGAAGCCCGCCGCCATCACGAGCAGTCCCACCGGCGAGTAGTCGAAGAGTCCGAACGGTTCGAGACCCTCGTTGCTGAGCGCCTCCGCTACCAGAATGTTGGGCGGGGTGCCGATGAGGGTGGTCAGTCCACCCAGGAGGCACGCGTACGCGAGCGGGAGAAGAAGCCTCGAGGGCGGCATCCGGGTCTCTTTCGAAAGATCCATGATGACGGGCAGGAGAATCGCGGCCACGCCCACGTTGTTCATGAAGGCGGATGCCACGCCGGCGGTCGCCATGATGACCAGGATGATGCGGGTCTCGCTTCCGCCCGCAAAGCGTATGACCTGGCGCCCGACCAGGTTGGCTATGCCGGTGTGGGCGAGTCCCCCGCTCAGCACGAAGACGGCCCAGACGGTCACGACGGCCGGATTGGAGAACCCGGCGAGCGCCGCGGCCGGTTCGATGAGCCCGGTGACGGCGAGGAACACGAGCGTGAGGAGCGCGACCAGGTCCATTCGGAGTCGCCCGTGCATGAAGAGGACGACATCCACCACCAGAACCGCCAGAACGAGAACGAGGTCGACCGTCACCAACCGGACCTCCCGGACGGCGAATCCAGACTCAAGCGGAACCGTAAAGTCGTGATCGGCATTCCTTCGTTCCGGACCGATGTCGATGGCAGCCGTGTAGACGGTACCGTTTCCACAGGATGACAACCATGGCGCCCCTGCTGCAAACAGTTCCCATCCTGGTCGCCGCCTTTGGTGGCGGCGGGACGATGTTGGCAGCCGCGCCCTCTCCGCAAGAGGCTCCGGCGAGCCGGCCTCCGGTGTTCGCGCTGTCGGGGGACCATCGCACCCGCTACGAGCGCCTGAGCAACCAGTTCCGCGCCGGTCTCGACGGCGTCGCCCGCGCGCTGATGCTCCGCACCCGCGTCTCTGCGGGGCTGGATGCGGGACACTTCAGGCTGCGGGCCGAGCTGCAGGACTCGCGGTCATATCTGGCGGACTCCGTAGCGGCCGTCACGACCTCCATGGTGAACCCGCTGGAGTTGCTGCAAGCCCACATCGAGATCCCGCTCGGTGACCGTTCCGGGCGTGGGAGCCGGAGCGTCCTGCGCGCGGGACGGATCACCATGGACATCGGCAGCCGACGCCTGATCTCGCGCAACCGCTTCCGCAACACGTCCGACGGCTTCACCGGAATCGAGTGGCACTGGACAGGTCCGAACGACGGCCAGGTGCGCACGTTCTACACCCTGCCGGTAGAGCGAAGGGTTTCCGGCAACATCCTCGACAACGGTCCGCGTCTCGACAAGGAATGGGGCAACGTACGACTCTGGGGCGTTCATTTCTCGCGCCCGCGCCTTCCCTGGGGCGACCCGGGCGAGGTCTACTACTATGGCCTGGACGAGGCGGATGCTCCCGGGCTGTCCACCGCCGACCGGCATCTTCACACCATCGGGGTCCGCTTCCATCGTCCCGCAACCATCGCCGGCTTCGACTACGAAATCGAGTCCGCGTTACAGTTCGGCCGATCCCGCGCCTCGAGGGCCGCGGCCGCGGATCTGACTCACGTCGCCCATCTTCAGCACATCGGCGCAGGATACACCTTCGCCGCCCCCGGCACGCCCCGGTTGCAGCTTCAGTTCGACCATGCCAGCGGTGACCGCGATCCGACCGACGGCCGCAACAACCGCTTCAGCAGCCTGTACGGGTCGCGCTCGTTCGAACACGGACCCAGCGGCATTCACGGCGCCTTCGCCCGCGCCAACGTGACAACCCCCGGCATCCGACTGACGCTGGCGCCCCGGTCGGACCTCAACGTGATGGGCGCCGCGCGCGGCTACTGGCTGGCGTCCGCCGCAGACGAGTGGACGACGACGGGCATTGGCAACACCGGGGGAGCGTCCGTCCGGCACGTCGGCACCCTGTGGGAGTTCATCGGCGGGTGGGAGCTGGATGCGGCCCGCTTACGTCTGGAGGCGGGTCTGGTGCGACTCACCGCGGGCGATCTGATGAAGAACGCGGGCAAGGGGAACGCGACCTACACCTTCGCACAGACCATGCTGTCATTCTGAGCGCCAGGGATCCTAACTGGGCCAGAAGAGCGGAATGAAGAGCGTGGCCGTAACAAGCAGGATGAGGTTGAGCAGGCCGCCCACCTTCACGAAGTCCATGAAGCGGTATCCGCCCGGCCCGTAGATCATGACGTTGGTCTGATAGCCGAAGGGCGTGACGAATGAGGCCGATGCCCCGAACATGACCGCGATGAGCAGCGCGTACGGGTTCACGCCGCCCTGCGTGGCGGCGAAGATCGCGACCGGGGTGAGCATCACGGCCGTCGCCGCGTTGGACACCACGGCGGTCATCACGGCGGTCAACAGATAGAAGGCCGCGATCAGCCCGATCTCTCCCAGAGGCGACGAGAGGGTCACCACCCACCCCGCGATCAGCTCCGCCGCCCCGGTGGTCTCGAGCGCCACGCCGAGCGGAATGAGGCCGGCCAGCACGAAGATGACCAGCCACTCCACCTCCCCGTAGATCTCCTCGATGTGCACGCAGCGCGTGAACACCATCAGGACCACGCCAGTCAGCGCCGCCGTCATGATGTCGAGCACCCCGAAACTGGCGCTCAGCACCACGCCGGCCATGATCGCTGCGGCTACGCCGGCCCGCGGCCTGTTCCCCGCATCTGCCTTCACTTCCGCCAGCGGGACGAACCCGGGATCGTCGGCCAGTCGCTGGAGCGCCGTCGCCGTTCCGCGCACGAGGAGAAGATCGCCGACGCGGAACGAGATCCCTGCCAGCCTCTCCTGGACAGTGACACCGTGCTGCTGTATGGCGATCACCGCCGCGTCAAAGCGTTGGGCGAAGTTCAGATCGCGGAGGGTCCGGCCCACGAGACTCGAGCCCGGCGCCACGAGGATCTCGACCAGCCGGCCGCGTCCACCCGCCTGTTCGAGCTCATGCTCCTTCTGCTCTCTCGGCGTGTCGAGCCGCTGCCGGCGCGCGAGATCGAGGAGGCGCTCGGCGGGCCCCTGCACGTACAGGATGTCGCCCGGCCGTATGTGGCGGTCTCCGTGTGGCGCGGTGATCTCCTGCTCGCCCCGGTCGATGTCCAGCACGGTGACCCCGTAGCGTTCGCCCCACCTCAACTGGGCCAGCGACCGGCCGTTCGCGGGCGAATCCTCCGGGACGTGCAGTTCTGTGACGAAGCGGCGGACGTCGTACTTGGCGGACAGGTCCGGCGGCCGAAAGCGCCGCGGCAGCAGCACCCGCCCCGCGGTGAATAGATAGAGCAGACCCACGGCCAGACTGATCAGCCCCAGCGGCGTGATCGAGAACATCCCGAGGGCGTCGTACCCCCGCCTCATCGCTTCGCCGTGCACGACCAGGTTGGTGGTGGTCCCCATCAGGGTGACCGTCCCCCCGAGAATCGAGACGAAGGAGAGCGGCATCAGATACCTCGAGGCCGGCTCCTTGGCCTGATCGGCGAGCGCGAGGAACACGGGCATGAAGACCAGCACGACGGCGGTGGTCATGAGGAAGGGGGAGAGGAACGCACAGATGAGGCAGAGGACGAGCATGCGCGCGTATTTGCCGCCAAGCGGAGCGGTGCGCGCCCAGGCCCCGATGGCCGACACCAGGCCGGTCTTGCGGAGCCCCAGGCCGAGCACAAGCATCGAGCCGACGGTCACGGTCGCGCGGCTGGACAGACCCGATACCGCTTCGGCCGGCGTGACGATGCCGCTCAGGAGCAGAACGACCGGGACCGCCATGGCCACCTGGTCCACCCGAATCCGGTCGAGGGCGAACAGGACGAGCGCCGCCAGGGTCAGAGCGAGGACGAATGCGATGTCGAGCGTCATGTCGCGTAGGCGGACGGCTAACGGCCAACATCCCGGCAGGAGATCACGTAAGTCTAA
>VYDD01000154.1 GCA_009843625.1 Gammaproteobacteria bacterium
TTCCATGAGCGAGAGGTCGTCGTAGTAGGAGAAACCGGGCACCCCCATCCCCGCGATCAGGAACATCTCGTCGGCGGCGTAGGCCCACCGCGTCTCGCGCCGCCCGGGCGTCCGCTGCCGGGCCCGCTCGACCTGTTCGATGGCGGACGCGGCCTCGGCCGCGGTGAGGCGTCGCACCGGCCGGTTCTCGTTGTACCTGGTGAGCCCCACGGGAACCACCGACAGAGAGCGCACCCCCGGCCCCAGCGACCAGAGGTCGTCGATGGTCCGGTCGAGGTGCGCGCCGTCGTTCCATTCCGGGCAGAGCACTACCTGCGTGTGCACCTCCAGCCCCCCACCGAGCAGGAAGGAGAGCTGCTCCATGATGAGCCCCGCTCGCCGGTTGACCAGCAGACGTTCTCGGACCGCCGGTTCGGTGGCGTGCACGCTCACGTACAATGGCGAGATGCGCTGGTCCACGAGCCGCTGAAGGCCGCGCGGTCCCAGGTTGGTCAGGGTGACGTAGCTGCCGTAGGTGAAGGAGAGCCGGAAGTCGTCATCCCGCAGCCACAGGCTCTGGCGGGCGTCCTTGGGATTGCCGTCGATGAAGCAGAAGACGCACTTGTTGGCGCATTCGCGGATCTTGTCGGGCTCCGGGACAAGCCCGACCGGCGTCCCCGGATCCCGCTCGATCTCGTACACGAAGCGTTCGCCCGCGGGAGAGACCGTCTCGACGGCCAGGTCCGGGTCTCCGAGCAGGAAGGCGAGGTCGATGCCGTCGCGCACGCGCTGTCCGTTGATGCGCACGATGCGGGTACCGATCTCCAGCCGGAGCTCGTCGGCGATGCTCCCGCTCTCGACCCCGGCTATCCGAACCATCCTCTGCTTCTCCGGCGCGTCCGCAGTCGCTCAGCGGTCGCCCGGCGCCCCTTCCATCACGGGGCCCTTCAACTGCACGACGATCACCTCCACCGGCTCGGGTCCCTCGTTCACGTCGCCGTGCAGTTCGCCCGGCGGGTCGGCGTCCAGCCAGTAGGCGCTGCCGGTCTCCCAGGTCATGTCGCGCCGCTCGCCGGTATCGTACACGACCGTCAGGGTTCCGCCCCTGAGCGCGATGATGGCGCGGGGATTGTCATGACGGTGCATCTCCAGCGGCTGGTTGGGCACGATCACGCTTTTCCACACCTCGACGTACTCGTTCTCGAACTGGGGCGTGCGTCCGGTCGTCTGCTCTGGCTCTCCCGCGGGCTCGGCCCCGGGTCCGCAGGCGGCAACCAGCAGCGCGATGGCGGAGGTCGCGGTCAACATGGCCTTCATGATACTTGTCTCCAGGTCTGGAAGGGGCAGGCGGGTCTCGCGCCAGCGAGGAACGGGCGACGGATTCGTCACCCGGGAAGGAAGCGGGCGACCGGGCTCGAACCGGCGACCCTCAGCTTGGGAAGCTGATGCTCTACCAACTGAGCTACGCCCGCGGGGCGGGCCTGAATCGGGCAGCGGCCCGGACGACGCGTCGTGCGCGCCGTCGCCCGGGCCCCCGGCAGGCCCTGCGAGATTATGGCTCCGGAGAAATGACCTCGTATCGATAAGCGACCACATCCTGGTCGGTGTCGAGCTCGACTCGAAAGACCTCCCGCATCTCCGCGGCCGGCACCGGCACCGAGATATCCTGGACGCCGATCTCAGCGCCGTCCGTACCGTAGAAGAACACACGGATGTCGACGGAGCCGCCTTCCAGGGAGTGGTTGAGAAGCTCCCCATTGACCACCCCGCCGCCTCCGCCGAACGGCTGCAGCATGGTGCCGTCGATCTCGAACTCGAGGGTCGCCATTTCCTCTTCCAGAACCCGCGCGGCCTCAGCCGTGTCCCCCTGGGCCATCAGCCCCTGCGCCAGCAACCGGTAGACGTTGTTGTTGTGCGGGTCCATCTCCGCGAGCGATACGGCGGCCGGGTACAGCTCGTCCAGCTCGCCGGCGAGGTAGAGAGCCTGCGCGTAGTTGTAGAGCGCGTCCCGACTCTCGGGAATGAGCTCGTACGACCGGCCGAAGGCCTGCGCCGCCATCGAGTAGTTCTCGGCGTTGTAGAGGCCGATGCCGGTGACGTAGTAGTCGCGCGCATCCAGGTCGGTGCGCGCCAGAAGCCCCTGGTAGATCTCTGCAGCCTCCTCGTTACGGTCCATGGCCATCAGGACCACGGCGAGGTTGCTGAGCGCGGTAACGTTGTCCGGGCTTCGCTCCAGGTAGGTGCGGTAGGCCACCTCGGCTTCCTCGTTGCGGCCGGCGTTGGCGAGGATCTGGGCCAGGTTGAAGGCCGCGATCTCCTCGTTCTCCGACCATGTCGCCTGGATGTCTGCCGGCTGGGCGTCGAATTCGGAGCTTCGAAGCAGTTCGAGTGCGGTCCTGTACCAGTCCACGGCATCGTCATCGTTCCCGAGCTGAGCGTGCAGCGAGCCGAGATTGAGCATCGCCTCGGGGCGTCCCTTGTAGATCGTGTGCGCCGACTCCAGCTGCGGAATCGCCCCTTCCATGTCGCCCGCCTGGATCTGGTTCACCGCCAAGTTGTACTGATTCACCCACTGCTGCTCGCGGAGGGGATCCAGATCGAACGAATAGAGCGGGTAGAGATCTTCGGCCGTGGTCCACATCGAGTCGGCCCCGGCGAGGTCGTTCAGCCCCACGTAGGCTTCACCGGCCTGGCGAAACGACTGAGGATTGCCGGGATCGTTGGCGATGCCGTCGAGGGCCGCCTGAAGCGCTTCCTGGTACCGCGACTGGCGCTCCCCGGGGTCGGCGTTCTGCATGGCCTGGGACAATGCCAGCGCGGCCGTGCGCGTAAACATGTTGTCGCGCGGCGGGACTCCCTCTTCCATGCCCGGCGGCATGGGCGTGTCGCCTCCGCCACCCCCTGAACCGGCGGCGCATGCGCCCGCCACGATCACCATACTCGCCGCCAGCACGACACGACGCAGGAACTTCATCCGGCTTCCTCCTCTCGATTGATGCGCGCCCGACTTGCCGCTTGCGCGCGTGATTCCCGAGTACCAGATAATCGCACCCGTAGAACCTGACAGTATCACATGAAGGGGGACTCTCGTCAAACCCGGAGGCGGACCTCGCGATCCTCGCGGGACGCGCCTGTGGCGACCCTGGCTTCAGTCCTGCGCCAACCCGTCCGGAAGCGCGGCGGCGATGCGTTCGAGCGTCTCGTCGCGGCCGTAGACGCCCAGCACCTGTCCCAGATCCGGGCCGCTCTTCCGCCCGGTCACCGCCTCTCGCACGGGATGGAACAGCGCGGGGCCCCGGGCGCCCGCCTCTTTGCCCGCGGCGCGGATTGCCCCCCCGATGGCGCGAGGCTCCCACTCGGGCAGGGCCGCAAGCCCGCCGGCCACCGCGCGTAACACTGCGCCCGCACCCGCGTCGTTCCGTAGAGCCGCCTGGAGGCGGCCCAGCTCGGGCCCACGGTCCACCAGGAACAGCGAGAGATGGTCGGTGATCTCCGCGAACGTGGTCATGCGCCCGCGGATCACGTCAACGGCGCGGGTCAGGTCGTAGCGGTCCAAGGGAACGCGCGCCGGATCGACGAAAGGCGCGACCGCGCGAGCCAGCTCCGTGAGCGGCATGCCGGCGATGTGCCTCCCCGACACCCAGCGCAGCTTGTCCGGGTCGTACACGGTGTTGCTGGCACCGATGCGCTCGAGTCCCACCTCCCGGACCAGTTCAACGGGGGTAAGGATCTCTTTCCCATCGGGGGCGGACCACCCCAGCAGCGAGAGATAGTTCATGACCGCGGAAGCCGGGTATCCCGCCTCGCGCAACAGCGCCAGCGAGGACGCGCCCTCGCGCTTCGACAGCTTGCGGCGGTCCGTGCCCAGCACCATCGGAAGGTGGGCGAAGACCGGCCGCGGCGCATCCAGCGCGTCGAAGAGCACTGCTTGTCTGGGGGTATTGGACAGGTGGCCCACCCCCCGGATGACGTGCGTGATGCACATGGCGATGTCATCCACCACCACCGCGAAGTTGTAGGTCGGGCGCCCGTCCGCGCGTACGATCACGAAATCGCCGAACTCGGCCGGCGGAAACGAGACCGTTCCGTAGACCTCGTCGCGCACCACGATCTCGCCGTCGGGGACGTGAAAGCGGGTCACCGAGCGGGTCCCTTCGCGCTCGCGCCGGGCCCGCTCGTCCAGGGTCAGGGTCCGACAGGTCCCGGGGTAGCGGAAACCCGGTTCCCCTGCGCCCTCGACGCCGCAATAGCAGGGATAGGCCAGCCCCGCCTCCACCAAGCGACCGGCGGCTTCGCCGTACTCGCGCTTTCGCTCGCTCTGTCGGTACGGGCCGAAACCGCCGCCCACCTCCGGGCCTTCGTCCCAGAGCGTCCCGAGCCAGCGCAGGTCTTCCAGGATGGTCTCGAGCGAGTTCTCCACGTTGCGCTCGACATCGGTGTCCTCCACGCGCAGGATGAAGGTTCCGCGGTGGTGGCGCGCGAACGCCCAGTTGAAGACAGCCACGCGCGCGTTTCCCGCGTGCAGGCGGCCTGTGGGACTGGGGGCAAAACGGGTGCGGACGGTCATACCGGGCTGGTCCTCTGTTGGCCTGGACACGGTCACTTCCCCAGGTAGGTGAGCACCCGCGTCGCGAGCACGTCGCTGAAGCCGGGCAGCCTCGCGATCTCGGCCCGGCTCGCGGAACGCACGCCGCGCACCGACCCGAAGCGCGCCAGCAGAGCTTGCCGCCGCTTGTCGCCGATCCCGGGAATCCGCTCGAGTTCGCTCGTGAGCGTGCGTCTGCGTCTGAGCTTGCGGGTGTAGGATACTGCGAAGCGGTGGGCTTCGTCGCGCATGCGCTGCAGCAGATGGAGTGCCCGGTCCGCGCGCCCCATGCGCACCGGCCGGCGCCTGCCGGGCAGGAACACCTCCTCCTCGCGCTTCGCGAGCGACGCCACAGCCGTCTCGCGCAGTCCCGCCGAACCGAGCGCCCCGCGCGCAGCCGAAAGCTGGCCTCTGCCGCCGTCCACCAGCACGAGGTCCGGCACCGGGGCTCCTTCCTTGACAAGCCTGTTCGCGTAACGGGAGACGGCTTCGCCCATGGAGCGGTAGTCGTCGTTGCCCCAGCCGCCCCGGATGCGCATGCGCCGATACCCGGCCTTGCGGGGCTCGCCGTTGCGGAAGACCACGACGCTCGCAACTACATCCGTTCCCTGGGTGTGGGAAACGTCGAAGCAGGCCATCAGCCGCGGAACGACCTTGAGCCCGAGCCGGTTCTGCAGATCGTACAGCACCTCGTCGGCGCGGTCTGCGGCGTACTCGAGCGCGGTCACCCGGTCCTCCATGGTGTGCCGCGCATTGGCGCTGGCGAGCTCGATCAGCCGCACCTTGTCACCCCGCTGAGGCCGGTGGAACACCACCTTGCGCCCGGCCGCCCGGCTGAGGATGCCCTCAAGCAGGGGGCGATCCTCGAATTCGGCGGGGATGAGCACCTCCCTGGGAAGCTCGGCCTGCCCCTCCCGTCCCGAGCCGAGGTAGAACCGGGAGGCCACCGCGCTCAGGAGCGCGCCGTCGTCCTCGTCGGAAAGGCCCGAGAGCCGCCGGGTCTCCCGGCCGAGCAGAATCCCGCCCCGAATGCGCAGAACCACCGCTGTGCCGAGTTCACCGTCCCGGGCCAGCCCGATCACGTCCTGATCGCCGCCTCCCAGGCGGTAGGCCCGCTGGTGGCGGCTCAGCGCATCCAGCCCCTGGAGCACGTTGCGGTGCCTTGCGGCGGCCTCGAAGTCCAGCGCCTCGGCGGCGGACTGCATGCGCGTCTCCACGCGCGTTCGCACGGACTCGGTATCGCCCCCCAGCACCCGCAGTATCTCATCGATCATCTCGCGGTAGGCGTGCCGGCTCTGCAACCCCACGCACGGCGCCTGGCAGCGCCCGATATGATAGTCCAGGCAGGGACGCGCCGGAGCCTCCTTCGGCAGCCGGTACCGGCAGGAGCGTACCGTGTAGAGCCGTTTGACGACCTCGAGCGACTGGCGCATCAGGCCCACCGAAGTATAGGGCCCGAAGTAGCGCGATCCGTCCTGGCGCAGCCGGCGCGTGACGAAGACGCGCGGGAAGGGCTCGGCCACGGTGACCTTGATGTGCGGATAGCTCTTGTCGTCGCGCAGCTGGATGTTGAACCGCGGACGGTATTCCTTGATGAGGTTCGCCTCCAGAATGAGCGCTTCGGCGCCCGAGCCCACCACGATAGTCTCCACGGCGGCGCTGCGGCGGGCCAGCTCGCGCGTTCGGAGCGACTGCGCGCGATCCGGGCGGAAATAGCTGCGCACGCGCGCGCGCAGAGCGTTGGCCTTGCCGATATAGAGCACCTCGCCGTCGCCATCCTTCAGCATGTACACCCCCGGGAGGACCGGGAGGTGGTCGAGATTCCGGTGTGCGATCGTCATCCGCCGCCTCCCAGGCGAAGTCCGAGCAGGCGGGTGGCGGCAAGATACACGGCCCCGAAGGACAGGAGCGTGCCCGCAGCCGCGAGAACCGGGTTGAGGTCTCCGAAGAGCAGCTCTCCTCCATATCCGGCGGCGGTGGCGAGCAGCCCCGCCGCTAGCAGACGGGGCAGCCGCCCGCGTGCCATCCCATGCGGTCCCAGCGCGCGTCCGAGCTTCCTGCGGAGCAGCACGTACTCCAGCCAGGCCGCCAGCGAAGTGCCCAGGCCGAGCCCCACCGCGCCGAGACGCAGGGGACCCACCTCGAAGGCGTCGAAGGGAAACATGAGCGCCCCGCCCACCAGCAGCGACACAGCCACGCGCACCCCGGCCACGCGGGCCGGCGCCCGCGGGTCGCGTACCGCGTAGAACGCCGACGAGAGCATGCGCGAGTTGGCCGAGGCATACAGCCCGAGGCTGTAGGCGGCCAGGACGGCATAGGTTGCCGTGGTGTCCATGGGGCCGAATTCGCCGCGCTGGTAGATGGCCGCCGTGACGAGATCGCCGAAGAGCAGGTAGGCCAGCGTCGACGGAATCACGAAGTACGCCACCCGCTCCAGCGCCTCGGACACCCGTCCCGCAATCACCTCCCTGGCCTGGCCCCGCTGACGCGAGAGTTCCGGGAGTTCGGCAGCCGCGACCGCGAGACCGAAGAGCGAGATGGGCAGGAGGTAGAGCCTCTGCGCGTAGCCGAGGATCGCGACCGCCCCGGCGGCGAGGAAGCTGGCCAGCTGGAGTTCCACCAGCGCGCTGAGGCTGACTACCCCCCGCGCCGACACCACCGGCACGAAGTTGCGGATCGCCTCGCGGACGCCGGGCGCCCGCAGGTCGAGCGAGGGCCGGAAGTGCTGCAGCTTTCCCGCCAGGAACGGAAGCTGGACACCGAACTGAAGCACCCCTCCGGCAAGGGCGCCCCATCCCAGCGCTACGATCAGATCGTCCGCTTCGAAGGCCCACATCCAGCCCAGCGCGACCATTGTGCCGATCATGGCCGCGTTCCAGAGCACGGGAGCCACGTAGGACACGAAGAAGCGCCGATGGCTGTTCAGGATGCCGAGGGCCCACGCGGAGAGCACCAGCACCCCGGTCATGGGAAAGAGAATGCGCACCAAGTGCACGGTGACTTCCCGGGTCTGTCCTTCGAAGCCCGGCGCAAACACCGTTACGACCAGTGGCGCCAGAGAAGCTCCAAGCAGGGCGAGCAGTCCGGCGACCGCGGTCAGGATCCCGAAGGCGGCCCCGGCAAAGCGTCCTGCGCGCTCGGTCTCGCCGCGCTCCAGCATCTCGGCGTAGATGGGCACGAAGGACGCCGTGAGCGTGCCTTCGCCCAGCAGGTTCTGCACCACGTTGGGGATTCGGAGCGCCGCTCGCCACGCTTCCGCGAACACGCTGCTGCCGAAGAAGAACGCGAACAGCACATCGCGGACGAGTCCGGCCACGCGGCTTGCCAGAATGCCCGCCGCCACCCAGGCCGCGGAGCGGCGTCCGTCTCTCCCGGCTGACGCTCCCGACTCAGCGTTGCCGGTCACCGGAAGGAAGATCCCTGTCCGGAGTGCGCTCGGTGAGAAGCCGGTGGAGGAACCTGCTCTCCTCCGACAGCCTGTCGACCTCCGAACTGAGCCGCTCGGTCTCGCTTTCCAGAAGGGCGATGCGCTCGTCGGCGATACGGTCCCCGTCGCCGAGCCCGCGCCGTTCCAGGCGTGTCGCGAGCGCCTTGCCGACCTGCGAATCCAGTACGATGGAGAGGATCGGGATCAGCAGGACGAGGAGGAGTAGCCAGAGCAACATGGTCCGAAACTAGGTTTGGGGGAGCCCGCCTGACAACGATTCGCCGCCTCAGGCCCGGAGCGACCCGACACCTGCGATGTTCGCGGCGCGGGACTCGTCGCCGGACAGCCGGACTGAGAAACGATCGTGAAGCGCGTCCAGGAATTCCCGTCCGTAGCGCATCAGGTAGTAGCAGGCGTTCAACGATCGTTCCTGCGGACCTCCCCGGGGATACAGGTGCACCTGAGCCTTCTCGAGTTGGCGGAGCTTCGTCTGCTTCTCCCGCTTAAGGCTGTGGATGATCTTCTTCCGCATCTGTGCGAGTGCGTCGAAGGCCACCGTACGCACGTGCTTCGCGGGTCCCTTCAGAGTGGGATCCAGCGTGGCCGCCGCGCGACTCAGCTCCTCCACGCCCCTGCCGATACCCCCGCGCAAGTCCGCAAGTGCCTGACGGACGCCCTCGGGTACGTCGTCCTGCACGACGCGTCCGGCGAGTTCGCCGAAGGGTCGAGCCAGGTCCTGAAGGGACAGGTCCAGCTTGTCGAGGACCTTGCGGATCTTGGGTTCGATGACCGTAACCGAGAACCGGGGGTGGACGACCGGCATGCGGATCCCGCAGAAGTCGAACAGGTCGCGGAGCTGTGCGAAGTAGGCGATTTCCCCCGGTCCGGCGACGTAGGATACCACCGGGAACACCGCGCCCTCGACCACCGGGCGGAGCAGAACGTTGGGGCTCAGTACACGGGGATCGGCATCCGACTCGGCGAGGATCCGGCGGCGGGCAAGAAGTTCGCCCGAGTGCCTGAGCCGGAAGTTGACCCCGCTCCGGTACACGCGCTCCCGTCCCGAGCTTCCCTCGAAGAAGAGGTTGACCCCGCCGTCGAGAATGGGAACCTGTACGTGGTACCCGGCCGCCCTCAGCCGCTCCGCGGTTCTGCCCAGCAGCGCCTCCTGCTCGGTCGCGCCGTCCAGCACCGCCGTGAACAGCGTCCGCGAGGCGCGCTTGAGCGGGAGCGAAGAGGCGTCGACGAAGGCCATCCCCAGCGGCCCCAGCCAATCGGCGAGCACCTGGGTAAAGGCCTCGCCGAGCGAGTTCCCGGGCGCGTACGCCGAACGCAGACGCCGTGCGCAGGCGGGCTTGAAGTCGTTGTCCGGAAAGAGCGAGAGAAACTCCTCCAGCACCGGTTTGATGGCTTCGCCCATGGGCACGCGGTGGACGGGACGGTCCCCGCGCTCCGAACCGTCGTCGAGTGCAACGCGCCGCAGCTCGTTGGAGACGCTCACGGTCCAGGTGTGATCGACCTCCCGCCAGTCGTGATCCTCGGACGCCACCCAGAACAGGGGAATCACGGGCTTTCCCAGGACATCCTCCAGGGCGCCCGCCAGCCGCACCGCGGTGAGCGCCTTGTAGACGCTGTACAGGGGGCCGGTGAAGAGACCGGGCTGCTGCCCGGTGGTGACGAAGAAGCCACCCTCCTCGACCAGGCGATCCAGCCGTGCCCGCACCGCAGGCGTGGGGGCGTGGACGGACTCCACGGCGCGGGCCCGGGCGGCGCGGTCGAAGCGCGCCGCCACCGCCTCCGCCGCGGCCGTGTAGCTGGCCGCAAGCGTCGGATCGCCCTGGAAGAAGGCAAGGGCGGAGGGGCGCCGCGTCAGGTAGTCGGCCACCAGGCGGGAGCCGGAGGGATGGCCGACGAGCAGCTCCAGGTTCACCGGGCGCTCCCTCCCGCGAGGCTGGGCGGCACGATCCCCGGCAGCTCAGCGAGTGCGTCTTCCAGCCATCGCCGGCCCCTCTCGACCACGACTTCGAGGTGCAGGACGCGCGCGTCCACCCCGTGCTCGCCCAACTGCGGCAGTTTGACCGCATCCTTGGCGGTGGTGACGACGGGGCGCCCGCGCGCGCGGCGCGCGAT
>VYDD01000330.1 GCA_009843625.1 Gammaproteobacteria bacterium
ACCGGCGGAGGTGGCGGGGGCGGCTTCGGCGGCTTCGGGGGCGGCAACGGGCCGATGGCGCTCCCGGGCAGCTACACGGTGTCGCTGGCGCAGCGGGTGGACGGTGAGGTGAAGGAACTGGCCGATCCCGTCCCCTTCGAGATCGCCCCGCTGACCAAGCCCGCCATCGCCGCCCAGGACCGGGCGGTCGTGCTCGCCTTCCAGCGCGAGACCGGCGAACTCCTGCGCGCCGTCACCGGTTCGCAGCGCGCGGCCGCGGGGGCCGCCCAGCGCATCGGCGCGGTCCAGCAGGCACTCGAGCGCTGGCCCGCCGCGCCGGCCGCCCTCATGGGGGAGGCGCGGGCGCTGGAGCTGCGCCTGCTCGACCTGCGCGAAGTGCTCGACGGTTCACGCACGCGGACCTCGCGCGCCGAACCCGACCTTCCGGGGATCGCCGGGCGCGTCAACCAGGTCGTGCGCGGACACTGGAACGGCACCCACGGACCCACGGGCACCCACCGCGAGCAGTACCGCGTCGCGCGCGAGGCGTTCAGCACCATGTATCCCGAGCTGCAGCGGCTGGTGGAGACCGACCTTCCCGCACTGGAGGGGCGGCTGGAGGAGGCGGGCGTGCCGTGGACCACAGGGCGGGCGCTGCCGAGCTGGCCGCCGGGGGGTTAGACCACTCTCAGCCGATCAGCTGCTCGGCTCCAGAATCGCGCTTCTTGAGGAGTTCGATCGCGACATCGCGCGCGCTGTCGAGCGTCCTCACCCTCTGCTTCCGGGGCACTCCGTCCAGGATGTCCAGGGTTCGCAGGGTCTCGGCCGGCGAACCCGAGAGGCCCATCACGATGACATCGGTCTCCTCGCGCTCGGCGACGTCGAGGAGCTGGCGAATGAGCATGGCGGCGCTGTCGTCGAGGTAGGTCACGGCGGTGAAGTCGAAGATGGTGACCTCGTGTTCCTTGATGTCTCCCCCGATCACGGCGACCAGCTTGTGCGCGGAGGCCACGGTGAAGCTCCCCTTCAGGGCCACCAGCCCCACCCGGGCCGAGTACCAGTCCAGCAACGCCGGATCCTCGTGTTCGCCGAAGAACATCTGGTCGAGCAGGGGCACGGACACCACGCTGTCCAGCTCCAGGTGCTCGAGCTGGCTGGAATGCGCCATCCCCGCGACGATCAGCCCGATCGCGACCCCCGTCACCAGGTCCACGAACACCGTCAGCCCAAGCGTGACCAGCATCACGATCATGTGCTCGCGGCGCAGGTGATGGACCCGGACGAGGACGCGCCAGTCGATGATGTCCCATCCCACCTTCACCAGGATGGCGGCGAGCACCGCGTGGGGGATCGGCTCCACGTACTGGCCGAGACCCAGGAGCAGGGCGAGGACCAGCACCGCGCGCAGGGCCCCGGAAACCGGAGTGCTGCCCCCGGCCCGGATGTTGACCACCGTGCCCATGGTCGCCCCGGCGCCCGGCAGCCCTCCGATGAGCCCGGAGGCGATGTTGCCGATGCCCTGCCCGATCAGCTCCCGGTTGGCCTTGTGGCGGGTGCCGGTGATCGAGTCGGCCACCAGGGACGTGAGCAGGCTGTCCACGGAGCCGAGGATCGCGAGGATCAGGGCCGGTTGCAGGGCGCTCACCAGGAACGCCGCGGAGGGAAGTGCGAACTGAAGCGTCGGCATCCCCGTGGGGATCTCGCCGATGACCGGAATGCCGCCGAGCCAGAGAACTCCGACCGCCGTGCCCGCCACCAGCGCCACCAGCGGCGGCGGAACCAGCTTCCTCAACCGCGGCGGCCAGGCCACCGCGACCGCCAGGGTGATCACGGCGACCGCCACTGCGCCGGGGTCGAGGTTGGCCAGCGCGTCCGGAAGCGCCCGCAACGCACCCATCGCTCCACCGGCGACCGGGGGCAGTCCGAGGAACGGCATGCTCTGGATCAGGATGATGATGATGCCGATCCCGGACATGAAGCCGGACACGACCACGGCGGGCGTGTACGCGACGAAGCGGCCGATCCTGAGCGCGCCCATGGCGATCTGCAGCAGCCCGGCCATGATCACCACGATCATGGCCTCCGCGAGCGTGGCCGAGTGGGTGGTGAGGATCGCCGCCATGGCGACGGTCATGGGCGCGGTGGGACCCGAGATCTGCGAGCGCGTGCCGCCGAACACCGCCGCGAAGAAGCCAACCGCGATCGCGCTGTAGAGGCCGGCGGCCGCGCCCAGCCCCGACGCCACGCCGAAGGCCAGCGCCACCGGCAGCGCCACGATGGCGGAGGTGACCCCGCCGAAGAAATCGCCGCGCAACGCGTGGTAGTCGTATTTCATGCGCTCCCCTGCCCCGCCTTCGCGATCACGCCCAGGAAGTCTTCACCGTAACGCTCCAGCTTGGTTTCGCCCACCCCGGTAATGCCGGCCAGCTCCTCCGGCGTTCCCGGGCGGCGTTCGACCATCTCGCGCAGGGTGGCGTCGTGGAAGATGACGTACGGCGGCACGCCCTGCGCCCGCGCGAGTTCCAGCCGATGCTCGCGCAGCGCCTCCCACAGCCCCTCGTCCCAAGTCGCGGGATCCGGGGGTGGCTGCTCGGCCCGGGGCTTGCGCTTGCGCGCGGCAGCCGGCGGGCGCACGTCCCGCCGCATGTGCACCTGCGTCTCGCCCCGCAGGACGGGCCAGCTTTCGTCCGTGAGCCGGATCGAGCCGAACCCCTCCATGTCGACCCAGAGGAGTCCGCGCGCGACCAGTTGGCGGAACACCGAGCGCCACTCGTAGGGGCTCAGATCGGCGCCCACTCCGTGGGTCGGAATGCTGTCGTGCCCGAAGCGCTGGATGCGGTCCGTTTCCCTGCCCCGCAGGACATCGATGAGATACACGACGCCGAACCGCTGCCCGGTGCGGTACACGCACGACATGGCCTTCTGCGACGCCTCGGTCGCGTCCCAGGTATCGACGGGCGTGAGGCAGTTGTCGCAGTTGCCGCAGGGCTCGGGGAGGGTCTCGCCGAAGTAGGCGAGCAGCGTCTGGCGGCGGCAGGTGGTGAGCTCGCAGTAGCCCAGCATCGCATCGAGCTTGCGCACCTCCAGCCGCTTGCGCGCCTCGCCCGCGTCCGACCCCTCCACCATGTTGCGCAGGGTCACGACCTCCTTCAGCCCGTACACCATCCACGCGCTGGCGGGGAGCCCGTCGCGTCCCCCGCGTCCCGTCTCCTGGTAATAGGCCTCGATGCTCTTGGGCAGATCGAGATGGGCCACGAAGCGGACGTTGGACTTGTCGATGCCCATGCCGAAGGCGATGGTCGCCACCATGACCACGCCCTCCTCGCGCTGGAAGCGGTCCTGGTTGCGCCGGCGCTCGGCGGCCCCGAGCCCCGCGTGGTAGGGGAGGGCGTCGACTCCCTCGCCCTGAAGCCATTCCGCGGTGGCGTCCACCTTCTTGCGCGAAAGGCAGTAGACGATGCCCGCGTCGCCCCGGTGACGCCGGTCGAGAAAGCCCCGGAACTGGGCGCGCGCATTGTTCTTCGGGACTACGCTGTAGCGGATGTTGGGGCGGTCGAAGCCGCTCACGAATACGGGGGCGTCCCGGAGCCCGAGGCGGTCGACGATCTCGCGCCGTGTGAGCTCGTCGGCGGTGGCGGTGAGCGCGATGCGGGGCACGTCGGGAAAGTGCTCGCGCAGGGCGGAAAGCTGGAGGTATTCCGGACGAAAATCGTGCCCCCACTGCGACACGCAGTGCGCCTCGTCGATGGCGAAAAGCGCCACCCGGGCCTCGGCCAGCAGGTTCAGCGTGCGCTCGCCGAGCAGGCGTTCGGGCGCGACGTAGAGCAGATCCAGCTTCCCCGCGCGCACGGCGGCTTCCGCCTCCAGCACTTCCCGGTAGGAGAGGGAGGAGTTCAGGCAGGCGGCGCGCACCCCCAGTTGCCGGAGCGCTTCGACCTGGTCGCGCATGAGGGCGATGAGCGGCGAGACCACGACCCCGGTCCCCTCGCGCACGATGCCGGGAATCTGGTAGCAGAGCGATTTGCCGCCGCCGGTGGGCATGAGCACCAGGCAATCGCCCCCGTCCACCATGTGGCGGATGACTTCCTCCTGCTGCCCCCGGAACCCGGAGTAGCCGAAGGTGCGCTCGAGGACGCGGCGGATCATCGTGCGCTCACCTCAACCTGCCGGACCGCAGTGGGCGCTGCTGCCAGATGCGCCGGTCCCGCCAGGGTCAAGGAGGCCCGAGCTCCGGGAAGCCCGGCGGCGGGCGGCGGTGGTTCGTCCCCTGCTCGTACGCGTAGGCGAGGCGGAAGAGCAGGCCTTCGTCGTACGGGCGGGCGAGGATCTGCAGTCCCGCCGGGTGCGTGCCCTCGGTGAACCCCATGGGCACCGTGATGGCGGGCATCCCGGTGCCGGGCGCGACCCGCTGGCTGTTGTCGCCGCTGTATTCCTCGTTGCCGCGGTCGATGTGCGCGGGCGGGCTCAGCCAGGTGGGGTAGACGACGGCGTCCACCCCGGCGGCATCCATGGCCTCGGTCAGGTCGGCCAGGTAGCCCTGCCGCTGCTCGTTGTCGAGGTAGTCGGGACAGGGCGGATCCCACTCGGCCGGGGGAACGTCCAGCGGCATGCCCTCCGAACGGCGCAGCCCGCTCTCCGCGTCGCCCCCGAACTCCCCCGTCTCGAGCACGGCCAGCACGTCGGTGAACGGGGCCGCGTCTCCCAGCGACTGCAGGTACACGTACATGTCGTACCGGAAGCGGCGGCAGGACATGCCCTCGCGCTCCAGCTGCGCCTGCAGATCGAAGCCGAGGGGATCGACGATTTCGGCGCCGAGCCCGGCCAGCTCCCCCAGGGCGTTCTCGAAGACGGCGACGACCTCCTCGTCCGCGTCCTCGGTGTCGACCAGGGCCCGCAAGACCCCGATGCGCGCGCCCTCGAGGCCGTTCGGGTCGAGGAAGCTGGTGTAGTCGTCCTCCTTGCGCCCCCGCCCGGCCTCGGTGTAGGGATCGGCCGGGTCGTAGCCCGCAACCGCGTTGAAGAGCCGGGCCACGTCCTCCACCGTGCGCCCCATGGGACCGGCGATGTCGCGGTCGAAAGCGAGCGGAACCACGCCGTCCCGGCTGGTGAGGCCGATGGTAGAGCGGATGCCCACCAGCGCCAGGCGCGAGGAGGGGCCGCGGATGGAGTTGCCGGTATCGCTTCCGAGCCCGATCAGGCCGAAGCTGGCCGCGACCCCCGAGGCGGTGCCCCCGCTCGACCCGGCCGGAACGCGGTCCAGCGCGTAGGCGTTGCGGGTGGTGTCGAACGACGAGCTCACCGACTGGCGCGGGCTGAAGGCCCACTCGGCCATGTTCGTCTTGGCCACCACGATGGCGCCCTCCTCGCGGATGCGGCGCACCATGAAGGCGTCGTCGGGCGGCACGCTCGCGGCGAGCCCGATCGAGCCGGCCGTGGTCACCATGTCGTGGGTGTCGAAGTTGTCCTTCACCAGGACGGGCACACAGAAGAGGGGGCCTGGCTCCTCGCCGGCGGCCAGCGCCGCGTCCAGCTCGTCGGCGCGGTCGAGGGCGGCGGGGTTCACCACCGTGATCGCGTTGATGCGGTCCTCGTAGGCCTCGATGCGGTCGAGGTGGGCCTCGACCACCAGGCGGCAGGTGGTCGCGCCCGAGAAGATCGCCTCCTGCACGCCCGCGATGGTGGCCTCCACCACGTCGATGGGGGCTGGGGCGGGAGCGGCGCAGCTGGTCATGGCCAGCGCGGCCGCGAAGGCGGCGGCTGAAGGTACGAGAGGGGGCGCGTTCACCTGCCCTGCCTTCGTCCAGGCGCGAGGGCGGGCGCGTTCTGTCTTCCCTGCGATCACTTGCTCCCCTGTGATCAGTTGCTCCACTGCCATCAGTTGATCTCCTCCAGCAGTTCCACGTTTCGGAGGCCTTCGCGCGCGTCGACCGCCGGAGGGCGTCCATTTCGCACCGCCGCGGCAAAGTCCACCAGTTCGCCCACGTAGGGGTTCTGGACAACGTAGGGCACCATTCCCGCCCTGGTGAAGACCGTGCCCGCACCCCGCGGCCCCAGGGTGTGGTTGCCGATCACGTATCCCTGATCGCCGTAGACCTCCACCCGCGAGGGCGACTCGAACTGCACCGAGGAGCAGAACTCCGCGGTGGCCCCCGACTCGAAGGTCAGCGCCACAAGGGCGGTCTCGTCGCGGGGTCCGCCCCACACCGCGTTGCTCGTGGCGGACCGCACTTCCACGACCTCGCCACAGCCCGGCACCATGAACCAGCGGATCATGTCGAGGCAGTGGGTGCCCACCCCGGCGAGGCTCCACCAGCGCCCCACATCCGACCCCGCGCGCCAGTTGGAGTCGTCGGGCGCGGGCCAGGTCCACTGCACCCGCATGTGCCGCAGTTCCCCGAGTGCCCCGCCCCTGACGAGCCGCTCCATTGCGCGGTGGCCCCCGTGCCAGCGCAGGTGGTAGGCGACCCCCACGGTGACGCCGGCGGCTGCGGCGGCCTCAACCACCCGTCGGCCGTCGGCCGAGGAGGTCACCATCGGCTTCTCCACGAAGACGTGCTTGCCCGCCGCGATGGCCTCGAGCGCCTGATCGGCGTGCAGGGCGTCCGGCGTCGCGATCAGCACGGCGTCGAGCCCCGGATCGGCCAGCATTTCGTCCAGGCGGTCGTAGCCCGGCTCCCGCGACCTCGCCCGATGGCGTCGCGCAAAGTCGGCGGCCCGGCGGCGGTCCCGGCTCAGCACGCTCCACAGGCGAAGTCCGGAGGCCGAGGCCAGGGCCGGCGCCAACTGGGCCTCGGAGATGCGCCCGGTGCCCAGCAAGGCAACGCTGAGGGGCTTCGGCTTCATGCCCATGTCAGCGGACCGCCATCATCTGGATCTCCACGCCGAGGCGCCCCACGAGCGGCAGGCCCGCCACGGTCGGCTCCGGGGCTCCCTCGGGCATCACTTCGCCCAGAACCTCCAGCACCGTTTCCGCGTCGCGCACGTCCGTGAGGTACACCCAGACGTTGGCCACGTCGGAAAAATCCAACCCGGCCGCTTCCAATGTTGCATTCAACCTGTTCAGCGTGTTGCGCGTCTCCGCGGGAATGTCCTCGCCCGCCGCCAGCATCCCCGACAGCCACAGCCGCTCGCCCGTATCGATCGCCGGTGAAAGCGGCGCCCGTCCGGGGCCCTGTCCGGCGGGACGAACCACCGCGCGCGCGTCGGAGGCCTCCGCGACGCACTGGATCTCGACGAGGAAGTCGGAGTTCATGAGCCCGCCGCGCACCGCTGCACGGGCCGGCGGATCGTCCGCGGTCACGAACTCGCGGTAGGCCTCGTTCATGTCGCCCCAGAGACGCACGTCGTCGAGGAAGACCTGACAGCTGACCAGGTCCCCGTAGTCCATGCCCGCCGACTCGAGAATCATCCCGATGTTGCCGAACACGCGCCGGGTCTGCACCTGCACGTCGCCCGGCACCGGCTGGTACGTGTCGGGATCGCGGCTCGTGGCCCCCGCGATGAACAGAATGTCGCCCGCCCGGATCCCCCACGAGTAGGGCAGCGCCGGCGACTGCAGCCCCGACGGAGAAATGACCTCGGTGTCGTCCGGGGTGGCCACCGCCGAGATCTGAATCAGCGCGCCCACGTCGGGCAGGTCTGCCCTCACGGTCGCGCGCGTGGGCGCATTCTCCGTGAAATAGGTGCGATAGACGCCGTTCATCCCCTGGAAATGACGGGTGTCCCGCAGGAACACGTTGACGGCGACGACGTCCTCGTATCCGAGCCCGTGCCCCGCGAGCTCCGCCCCCAGGGCATCCAGCGTGGCCGTGGTCTGCTCCTCGATGGTGGTGAGGGCGCGGTCGCCGTCCGTGGTCCCCGTGATGTTGGAAAGGAACACGAGTTCGGGCGCCTGCGCGGAGGCCGCAGGCGCGCACGAAAGGGCGAGCGGAAGGGCCAGCAGGACGATTGGGAGAGGGCTCGCGGGTCCGGCGCGGACGCGCGATCGCGGGCTCCGGACGTGGAGAAGGCGCGGGGTGGAAAGCTTCATCGGGTGACCTCCGGGATGGGCGATGGAAGGCTCGCAGTCCTGATGGTAGCCGCAGCGGGCGCGCGCGCAAAGGGACCCGGCCGAAGTCGTCCCAACGGCCCATGAATGCGCCCTTTCGGGGTAGCCTGAGCCCTCGCGGAGATGCCCCATTCACACATGGCGACACCCCGTGCGAGGACGCCCGTCGGCTTGACTTGATCCGGCACCCTCCCTACATCGAACCCACATCACCGCCCGGGCCTTCCGGGAGGGCCATCCAGGCCTCCCGGCGTGCTTCGTCTTGTCGACGAGGCACGGTGCGAGGCGGCACTGTCGCGGAGGAGCGGGGGGCGCATGGCAGACTCGACGACGCAGGATCAGGGCATCGCGGCGCGCCTCCTCAACATGGAACGAGGGGAACTCCCTCTCGCCGTCCTCTCCGCGATCTTCTTCTTCTTCGTTCTCTGCGGGTACTTCTTCCTGCGGCCGGTGCGCGAAGCCATGGGCGTCGCGCGCGGAATGGACGAACTGCGCTGGCTCTTCGTCGTCACCTCGATGGTCTCGCTGCTGGCGGTGCTGGCCTTCGGCGGAGTGGTGGCGCGCATGAACCGGCGCCGCTTCATCCCCGTGGCATTTCTCTTCGTGATCGCCTGCCTGTTCGTCTTCTCGGGGCTGATCATCCAGGACGTGCGCGCCGGCGGCGGGCTCATCGGCACCGATGCCGAAACCGCCCTCGCACGGGGCGTGGGCTACACCTTCTTCGTTTGGCTGACGGTGATCAACCTCTTCACCACCAGCCTCTTCTGGGCCTTCATGGTCGACATCTTCGACGTGGACCAGGGGAAGAGGATGTTCGCCTTCATCGGCATCGGCGGCACCCTGGGGGCGCTGGCCGGGGCCGAAGCCACCAGCATCATCAGCGGGATGACCGAGTCGTCCTACCTGCCCGCCGGGCTCATGCTGCTCGCCTGCGCCTGCTACTGCATCGCGATCGCGACGGTGCTGTGGCTGGATCGGATGGCCCTCCGGTCGCGCGCGTCCCGCCTGGAGGCGCTCCCGAAAGGTCGCCGCGACATCGCCGCGCCCGACGGCAGCACCCGGATCGGCGGCAGCTTCTGGGAGGGCGCCAAGGCGGTGGTGGCCTCCCCGTACCTGCTGGGGGTCGGGCTCTGGGTGGTGTTCATGGCCATCTCCAACACCATGATCTACTTCACCCAGGCCAACATCATCCAGCAGGCCACCGACACCTTCAGCCAGCGGGTGGAGAGCTTCGCCAACTTCGACTTCCTGGCCCAGTTCGCGACCCTCCTGACCCAGATCTTCATCACGACGCGCATCATCAAGAAGCTGGGCGTGGGCTGGACGCTCGCCATCCTGCCGCTGGTGACGGTCGCCGGATTCGCGTTGCTGGCGGTGTGGCCCGTGTACGGGGTCATCCTGATCTTCCAGGCAGTGCACCGGGCGACCCGTTACGCCATCTCACGGCCCTCGCGGGAGACGCTGTTCAGCGTCGTCACTCCCTCCGAGAAGTACAAGGCGAAGCCCGTGGTCGACGTGTTCCTGTATCGCGCCGGGGATGCGACGGGCGCCGGGATCGACGCCACCTTCGCCGCCCTCGGCATGACGCTGGCGCTGGTGGCGGCGTCGACTGTGCCGCTGGCGGGCATCTGGATCGCGCTCTCCATCGGGATGGGGCGGGCGCAGGCCAGGCGGATCGGGGAGTAGCAGCCCGCAGCATGGCGAGGCCCCGCTACAGCCCGAAGAAGACCTTCGCCGCCACTTTTCGGAACATGCTCCGGGTGAGCAGCCCGGCCTCGAGCGCCCGCGCCACCGGAAGGCGGTCGTAGCCCCAGCGGGCGGCGTGCTTCCAGACCGGTTTCGGGTATGCGCGCCGCACCACCGGACCGGGATGCGCCCCGCCCACGAGATGGTCCGCCAGGGCGTCTCCGGCGATCTTCCCGAACCGCCAGGCGTGGTGGATGCCCCCGGCCGTCAGCGGCGACACCATTCCGGCCGCGTCCCCGATGAGCATCACTCGTTCCCCGTAGAAGTTGCGAAGCAGTCCTCCGAAGGGGATCATGCCTCCCCGCTTCTCCACCACCGTTTTCCGCGACAGCCCGAAG
>VYDD01000055.1 GCA_009843625.1 Gammaproteobacteria bacterium
CCGTGGGGTTGACCCCGGGGCGCAGCGAGATGCACATGCTGTACGCGGTGGCGCCGGTCGCCTCGCATCTTCTGGTGCAGTTGAGTCTGTACGATCAGGAAGCCGTCGATGCGGATGCCCCGAAGGCGATTCACAGCTATGTCATCGACCCAACCTCGGGCGCGGTTGGCGCGATCGACTTTCCGTATTCGGGTCTGATCGATTGGCACGGCGCACGCGTGGCATTGTTCGCGAACGATCCGTGGCCGAAGGTGGATGTCATTGCCGTCTCGGAAAGGAGTGCGAAATGACCGGCCGTCTCATCCCCATCCTGATCGCCATGACTCTGGCGTTGCCGGCAACGCTCGAAGCCCAGGCCGGCCCGC
The DNA here is from genome assembly GCA_009843625.1 of Gammaproteobacteria bacterium. Classification (GTDB taxonomy): domain Bacteria; phylum Gemmatimonadota; class Gemmatimonadetes; order Longimicrobiales; family Gaopeijiaceae; genus BD2-11. The sequence continues at coordinate 366 of VYDD01000055.1, forward strand.
CGGGGCAGGCCGCCGCCCCACCCAGGACCATCTTCGACGGGGCGACCGTGATCGACGGCACAGGAGCTTCGGCCCGGACCGGCATGGCTATCGTCGTGGAGGGCGACGGCATCACCGCCGTCGTCCCGGCTGCGGACCTGACCGAAGAGGTGCGCGAGGGCGCGGAGGTAGTCGATGCGAGCGGGTGGTTCGCCATCCCCGGTCTGGTCGAGTCGCATACCCACGTGGCCACGATGGCCAACCGTGGGCGGGCCGAGTTCATCCTCAACCGGCAGTTGTATGCGGGGATCACGACGGCGCGGGACATGGCGGGCGACGTGCGTTCGCTCATGGACCTGCAGCGCGCCTCCCTCGTCAAGGAGATCGACGCGCCCGACCTGTACTTCTCGGCGCTGATGGCGGGGCCGGATTTCTTCACCGATCCGCGCACGGTCTCGTCGGCAGCCGGTGAGACGCCCGGCGAGGTGTCGTGGATGCAGGCCGTCACGGAGGAGACCGATCTGGCGCAGGCCGTGGCTCTGGCGCGGGGCACCTGGGCTACCGGTATCAAGACGTACGCGGCGATCGACGGAGACCTGCTGGCCGCGATCACCGCCGAAGCCGTGAGGCAAGGGATCCCGGTGTGGTCGCATACGCACGTCGGGCCGGCGCGGGCGCTCGAGGTGGCCGGGACAGGCGTGCGCTCGATGTCGCACGTGTGCAGCGTCGGCAGCGCGGCGATCCCGGACGACGTCTTTCGCGAAGGGCAGGAAGGGCGCCGCACCGGGTTCGTCGATGTCGACCTGGACCACCCGGCCATCGATTCGGTGTTCACGCTCATGAAGCGGAACGGCACGGTGCTGGACGCGACCATCCGGGTCGTCGTCGAGGTCGGGCTGAGGCGCATGGCGGCGATCGACACGGTCAACGCGCCCGCTCCCGGTGAGACAGCGGACAGGGCGGAGGCAGGGCCGGGGCCCCGCCGCCCGCCCATCGACCGGCGCCGCCGCGGCGTGCGTGCCGGGTGCGAGACGGCCGACGCGGTCGCGCTCACCCGCCGGGCGTGGGAAGCGGGCGTCATGGTCGCAACCGGGACCGACGGCATGACTCCGCCCACCTCCGATTTCCCGGCGCTCTTCGACGAAATCCGCCACCTGCACGACGACGTGGGCATGCCGATGCTGGACGTGCTGAAGGCGGCCAGCCATCACGGGGCGGTCGCGCTGGGGCTGGAGGACTCGATCGGCACGATCGAGCCCGGCAAGCACGCAGACATCGTCTTCCTGCGGGAGGACCCGCTGGCCGGGCCGGAGAGCCTGCGCTCGGTGGTACTCACGGTGAAGCGCGGTACCCCGTACTACCGGCGGGACTTCGTGCTCGGAGCACCGCGGGCGGGGCCACCGGGACGATGACGGCCGAGTCGCACCCCCTCGCGCTCCTCCGCGAGGTCAGCACCATCCTGGACGAGACGGCGGACCTGGGCTCGTCGGTGCGGCCCATCCTCGGCGCGCTTTCGCGGCGCATGGAGCTCGAGTGCGCGACGCTCACCGTTCTGAACCGCCGGACGTCCGAGATCCTGCTACACGAGGCGGTGGGCCTGACGGACGACCAGCGGGAGCGCGCCCGCTACAGGCTCGGCGAGGGCATCACTGGACGCGTCGTCGAGACGGGCGTCCCTGTCGTCATTCCGTCGGTCGCCACCGAGCCGCGCTTTCTGAGCCGGGCCCGCCCCCTAGAGGAGCGCGACGGGACCGGCTTCGTCTGCGTCCCGGTGCGGCACGGCAACGAGACGATCGGAGCACTGAGCGCCGAGCGCCCGTGCGCGGAGGCGGCCTCCTTGAACGAGGACATCCAGGTCCTCTCGGTGCTGGCCTCCCTAATCGCCCACGCCGTCCGACTCCGGCAGTTCGCGGAGGAGGAAAAGGCACTGGTTGCCGAGAACCGGCGCCTTCGGCGGGAGCTGGCCGACAGGTACCGGCCCGACAACATCGTCGGCAACTCGCGGGAGATGGTCCCGGTGTTCGAGATGATCGGCCAGGTCGCGGGGAGCGACGCCACCGTGCTGATCCGCGGGGAGAGCGGCACCGGGAAGGAGCTCATCGCCCAGGCCGTGCACTACGGGAGCCGGCGGTCCGAGGGGCCCTTCGTCCGCGTCAACTGCGCGGCGCTCCCCGAGGGGCTCGTCGAAAGCGAGTTGTTCGGCCATGAGCGCGGCGCGTTCACGGGTGCGCTGCATCAGCGGGCGGGCCGTTTCGAGCGGGCTTCGGGCGGGACGATCTTCCTCGACGAGATCGGCGATCTTCCCCCGTCCGTGCAGATCCGCCTCCTACGCGTGCTGCAGGAGCGCGAGTTCGAACGGGTTGGCGGGAACAGGGTGCTCAAGACCGATGTCCGGGTCGTCGCCGCAACGAACCGGGATCTGGAGGCGGACATCGAGGACGGCCGCTTCCGCACGGACCTCTACTATCGGCTGAACGTCTTCCCGATCCACGTGCCGCCGCTGCGCGACCGGCGGACCGACATCATCCTGCTCGCGGACCACTTCGTCGAGATGTACAACAGGCGGCACGGACGCGCGATCGTCCGCCTCTCCACCCCTGCTATCGATCTCCTCATGGCCTATCACTGGCCGGGCAACGTGCGGGAGCTTGAGAACGCCATCGAGCGAGCCGTGCTTCTGGCTGATGGCGACGTGATCCACGCTCGCATCCTCCCGCCCAGCCTCCAGATGGCCACCCCGGGCGCCGGGCGTTCGGGGCCGCTCAAGGTCCAGCTGGACGCGCTCGAGAAGGAGCTGATCGTCGACGCCCTCAAGGTGAGTCGCGGCAATCGCGCCGCCGCCGCCCGACAGCTCGGCATCACCGAGCGGGTGATGGGGCTTCGCGTCGCCAAGTACGGTCTCTCCGGACGCTGACCGCCCGCGACCTACAATTCTGTAGCTTCCTTCTCAATCCTACTAAAATGTAGGAACGGATGTTTGCGGCCGTGCCCCCATCCGCCTGCGGCATATTCCGCAACAAAAGACGTGGCAACAGGTTGCGCATCCAGCACGTCCCCCGGCATGCCGCTTGCCCTGCACCGCCCCGAACCGGTCGCGGACCGAGCAGCCCGCGGACGAATCCGCGCGCCCGCGCCCACGCTGGACCGACTCCCGGGAGGTGAACCATGCGGTTCCTCATGACGCTTGCGTCAGTCGTGCTCCTCGCTGCCTTCCCCGATGCGGCCGCCGCGCAGACGGGCTCGGCGGCCGACGCGCTCTTCGCGGTCAACAACACCTGGATGATGGTGGCGACCTTCCTCGTCTTCGTCATGCACCTGGGGTTCGCCACCCTGGAATCCGGGCTGACCCAGTCGAAGAACACGGTGAACATCCTCTTCAAGAACATGGGGATCATCGCCATCGGGCTCCTCACCTACACCCTGGTGGGATTCAACCTGATGTATCCGGACGAGTTCGCGCTCAGCGGCTTCCTCGGCTTCACCGGGATGGGCATCGGGACGGACGCCGCCGGCGTGACGGCCGAGTACAACCCGGGCTACACCTACTGGACGGACTTCCTGTTCCAGGCGATGTTCGCCGCTACGGCGGCAACGATCGTGTCCGGGGCCGTGGCGGAGCGGGTGAAGCTCGGTTCGTTCCTCCTCTTTGCGACGATCTACGTCATGTTCGTCTATCCCGTGGTCGGGTCGTGGAAGTGGGGCGGTGGCTGGCTGGACGGGCTGGGGTTCTACGATTTCGCCGGTTCGACGATCGTCCACTCCGTGGGCGGCTGGGCGGCGCTCGCGGGCGTGATCTTCCTCGGTCCCAGGCTCGGCAAATACGTCAACGGCGAGATCCGCCCGATCCTCGGCCACAACCTCCCGCTCGCCGTCATGGGGATGTTCCTCCTCTGGCTGGGCTGGTTCGGCTTCAACGGGGGATCGGTGCTGAGCGCCGACCCGGGACTGGTCTCCTACGTGCTCGTCACCACCTCGCTCGCGGCCGCCGCCGGCATCGTCGGGGCCATGGCGACGACCTGGGTGGTCCACAGGCATCCAGACGCCTCGATGGTCCTGAACGGGACGCTCGCCGGTCTCGTCGGGGTCACCGCCGGCGCGGACGTGGTGAGCGTTACGGCCGCGGTCATCATCGGCCTCGTCGCGGGGGTGATCGTCGTCATCTCCGTCGAGTCGTTCGACCGCGCGAGGCTCGACGATCCCGTCGGGGCGATCTCCGTGCACCTGACCTGCGGCGTCTGGGGGACGCTCGCCGTGGGGATCTTCAGCGCGGATCACAGCCTCCTCACCCAGTTGGTGGGCGTGGCGGCGTGCGGCGCCATCGCCTTCCCGGCCGCCGCCCTCATCTTCCTCGTCCTGAGGAGTACCATCGGCCTCCGGGTGAGCCCGGAGGAGGAACGGCGGGGTCTGGACCTCGCGGAGCACAACATGGAGGCCTACCCGGACTACACCATCTTCACCGCTCGCTGAGACCACCCACCCGAGACGGGAGTGCATGATGAAACTCGTGATTGCGTACGTTCAGCCCGACCGGCTGCACAGCGTCAAGGAAGCGCTGGCCGAGGTGGAAGTGGGACGGATGTCGGTGACCCACGCCCTCGGCTGCGGGCAGCAGGGAGGGTTCACGGAGACCTACCGGGGAGCGGACTTCGAGGTGAGGCTCCGCAAGAAGGTGCGCTTCGAGATCGCCGTGAACGACAATTTCCTGGAACGGACCAGGAAGGCGATCATCAAGGGCGCGCGCACGGGGAACATCGGCGACGGTGTGATCTTCGTGCTGGAACTCGCGGAGTGCTACCGGATCCGGACGGGAGAGGAGGGCTCCCCCGCGATCGGCTGAGATCTACTTGTTGATCCGGTACATGCGGACGTACTGAACGTCCAGTTCGTCGGTCCAGACGCCGAGGACGTAGTCGTCGCCGATCTCCATATAGGGTGCCTGGTACTGGATGAAGGCCCGGTGGAGCCCGGGGGGCAGCGTGACGCTGCCGAGCCAGGTGCCGTCGGGGGCGAGGATCTCGAAGGGCGGCGGTTCGGTGCCGGCCACGTAGTACGGCTGGAGCCACAGATGCCCGGTCCCGTCCACGTGAATGGCACGGAGAACGGGGAGGTGCGGCGCCCGCGGCATTCCCCGCCACATCCGCCGCAACCCGTCGACCCGTTCCGGAGCGGTCTGGTCCGGATCCGCGAAGGCGATCTCCACGATGCCGTCCAGGTGGAGTTCGAAGAGGGCGTTGGTCGCCTCCCAGGCCGCCACGTCGCGGCGAAAGACCGCCGTGACCGCGCCATCGCGGGGTGAGATCAGCCGCACCGACCAGGCCTCCGTGTCGATGACAGCGAGATGTCCGGCGGCGGCGCCGTACTCCGGACCCTTGGAGAAGACATACGAGCCGTGCGAGTAGCCGCCGTCTTCCTGGGCCCGCACATCCGCTTCGTTGCCGGGCAGCACGATCAGCGACCTTCCGGCGCCGTCCGCAAGGTCGACCGCTCCTAAGCGCTCTCCCGGCCATCGGACCACGCCGTTGGGCACCTCGTCACCGTACTCGATGAAGCGCACGACGAGCAGGCCGTCGACGACGCCCACGGCCTTATCGGCCACCGCCGCCCTGTTGGCGCCCTCGCCCTCGTTGATCGCCACCCGGTAGCTTCGCGCCAGGCCGCCCCGCGGGTCGAAGAGCTGGGCTCGCAGCAACGCTCCGTCGTAGGTCACCAGGGAATCGCCATCCGTGATACCGACGAAGTCGAGACTCCTGAATTCGGCTGGTCCTTCGCCGGACCTCCCCGCGCGCCACAGGAAGTTTCCCGCTGCGTCGTAGCCGCGCAGTTCCGACGCAGCACGCTCGGCGACCACGATGTCGCCGTTGCGCAGACGCACGGCCGCGACCACATCGGTGAACTGGTATTCGGGTGCGCCGGTCACGGTGCCGATTTCGAGGAGCGGCTCGGGTTCGACAATCCAACCTTCACCGGGGCCCCACAGCGGCTCGACGGCAGTTGCGATGGGGATGCCGGCCGAGTCGGTGTGGATGGTGTGTACAGGCAAGGAGGCGGACCCGCAGCCGGCTGCCACGAGCACCGCCGCGACAACCAGGATGGTCGCGAGCGATTCACGAGTCCTCATCTCTTGGTGCATCTCGCTTTGCGTCGGCATCGGCGTACCATGGGTCGCGGGATGCCGCAGCTGCAAGTCGCTGTATCTTCGAGCGAAGACAATCATCGCCCATTCCCCATAGTGAAGGAGGCCCCGTGCCCGACCTTCCGCTCCAGGGCCAGGTGGCCGTCGTCGCCGGTGCGACGCGGGGCGCCGGCCGCGGCATCGCGCGCATGCTGGGGGCCGCGGGCGCGACCGTGTACTGCACGGGCCGCAGCGTCAAGGGCCGGCCCGCCACCCCCGGGCGCCCCGAGACGCTGGAGGAGACGGCCGAGCTGGTCACGGCCGAGGGTGGGCGGGGCATCGCCGTCCGCGCCGACCACACGGTCGAGTCAGAGGTCGAGCAGCTCTTCGCGCGCATCAGTGCTGAAACAGGCCGGCTCGACATCCTGGTCAACGACATCTGGGGCGGCGACGCCCTGACCGATTGGGGAACACCCTTCTGGGAGCTCTCCACCGCCAAAGGGAAGGAGCTGCTCGAGCGCGCCGTTCACACCCACATCATTACCAGCCGCCACGGCGTGCCGCTGATGGTCGAACGCGACGCCGGGCTCATCGTCGAAGTGACGGACGGCGACACCTTCGGCTACCGCGGAAACCTCTTCTACGACCTCGCGAAGAACGCGGTGATCCGGCTCGCCTACGCCATGGCCGCCGACCTCCACGCCCACAGCGTGACGGCGCTGGCGGTCACCCCCGGCTTTCTGCGCTCGGAGGCGGTGCTCGACCATTTCGGGGTCACCGAAGCCAACTGGCGCAAGGCCATCGGGAAGGACGAGTACTTCGCCGAGTCCGAGACGCCGTGCTTCGTCGGCCGCGCGATCGCAGCGCTCGCCGCCGACCCCGATGTCGCGAAGAAGAGCGGCGGGCTCTACTCCAGCTGGGAACTGGCGAAGGAGTACGGCTTCACCGACGTCGATGGGCGCAGGCCGGATTGGGGCAGATTCTTCCTCCGCAAGGTGCGGGAGATCCTCTCGCGGGACGCCCCACCGGACGAGATGGACCGTTTCGTCGTACGCAGCCGACTCTACCAGGCGGAACTCGATCCGACCGCCACCGGGGAGGCCGAGCGCCTGCGCGCCTGGCTCGAGCGGCACGAGTGAACCCCGATCAGGCCTCCTTCACCCACCTCACCAGCTCGCGCAGGGTGGGCCGCTTCCCCTGCATGAGAATCCCGACGCGGTAGATCCTGCCGGCCACCCACGACGTGCCCACCACGGCGCCGGCCATGAAGACGAGCGACAGCCCCGTCATCCACCAGGGCACCGCTCCCTGCAGTGCCCGCGGGAACATCATGATCGGGCTGAAGAACGGAAAGAGCGCCACCCAGTCCATCCACGGCATCGTGCCTCCTCCGAGGGTGGCCGACTGCAGGATCAAAGGGATGATGAGCAGCATGATCACCGGGAACTGGGCGTGGCCGGCTTCCTCCTCGGTGGCGCACATGGCCCCGACCGCGGCGAACAGGGATGCATAGAGGAAGTAGCCGAGAAGGAAGAAAACGATGAGGAGCACCAGGGCGCCCGGCCCCGGCAGGACCTGCGTGAAGAGCGCAAGGTCCGCGTTCGGTATCTGCGTCGCGATCATCGGTGCCGCGACGAGAAGCAGAATGCCGGCGGACGCCGCCCAGATCCCCATCTGGGTCAGCCCCATCGATCCCACGCCGAGCACCTTGCCCAGCAGGAGCCGCCACGGAGTAACCGACGAGATCACTACCTCCACCACGCGGTTCCGCTTCTCGTCGAGGACGGACCGGAGCACGAAGGCCCCGTAGAGGAGCGTGGCCATGTACAGAAAGAAGGCTCCGCCAAAGCCGAAGGCCATCCCCGACATCCGGGCCGCCTCGGCCTCCGCCTGGTCTTCCACTTCGACCACCGATTCGAATTCCAGCCGCCCGCCTTCGATGAGCGACCGCAGCTCTTCCCCGGTACCGATCGTCGCCAGGTAGCTCTCCAGCGCGACATCGTTCACCGTGGACTCGAAGAGGGCCACGCGCGTGATGCCGGGCGAGTCCTGCCCGTGGTAGGCGAACACCCCCTCCGACAGCGTGCGGTCGTCGAGCACCAGGTAGGCTTCCAGTTCGTCGTCGACGACCTGACGATCCAGTTCTTCCAGTCTGACCTCCGGGCCCATTACCTCGACGTCGTAGCCCAGTCCGTCGAGCCGCCCGGCCACCTCCTCGCCGATGCTGCCCGTGAAGTCCACCAGGGCCAGCTCCCGGTCGGAATCCGCGGCCTGCACCGCAATGAAGATGTTGAGCCCCATGATCCCGATCATGAAGAGCGGAAGGGCGACCGTGCCGATGATGAATCCCTTCGTCCGGACCCGCTCCAGGTACTCCCGCCGCAGCACCACCCAGACCTGTCTCACCGAGCGCCTCCCTTGGGCAGCATCGCCGGTTCGGTCGATTCCTCCCCTGCGTGGCGCACGAAGATCTCGTGCAGGCGGGGCTCCAGCACCTCGAAGCGGCGCAGGTTCACGCCTTCCCGCATGGCGGCGCCGAGCAGCTCGTTGTGGGAGATCCGGTTCGGCGGGATGTGCCAGGCGCCGTTCACCTTCTCGGCATCGACGACGCCTGCCCGATGGAGCCAACCGGCATCGCCTTCGAATTCCACGGCCATCGCGCCCGTCCTCTCCCGCCGCTTGAGCTCCCTGAGGTCGCCGTCGAGCACCTTCCGGGACCGGGAGATCATGCAGACGCGCTCGCACAGCCGCTCCGCCTGCTCCATGAGGTGGGTGGAGAAGAGGATGGTCTTGCCGCGTTCCCTCTCCTCGCGGACGATCGACTCCAGCACGTCCTGATTGATCGGGTCGAGCCCGCTGAAGGGCTCGTCGAGGATGAGGAGGTCCGGGTCGTGAAGAATCGTCCCGATGAACTGGACCTTCTGCTGCATCCCCTTCGAGAGATCCTGCACCTTCTTGGCCGCCCAGTCTTCGAGACCCAGCCGATCCAGCCACCCTGCCGCCCGCCGCCGCGCATCGCGCCGCGCCAGCCCCCGGAGTTCACCAAGGAAGACGAGTTGTTCGATCACCTTCATCTTCGGATAGACGCCCCGTTCCTCGGGGAGATACCCCACCCGGCTCCTGCGCTTCATGTCGGGGGAGCCGCCGAGCAGTTCGACAGAGCCCTCGTCCGGCAGCAGGATGGCCATGATCATGCGGATTGTCGTCGTCTTGCCCGATCCGTTGGGGCCCAGCAATCCAAGGATCGTGCCCCGGGGGATGTCGAGATCGAAGTCGGACACCGCCGTGTGCGCCCCGAACGACTTGGTGACGCCCGACAGCCGGACTGCTGTTTCGTTCACGTATCGGCTCTCTGCTGAAGAGGCTTGAGATGACTTCGATGGCCGTTGGCAGGTACGTTTGTGGAGCCGGAATGTTCAGAAGCAGGCCCGAATGCCATGTATACCACACAAACTCATACAGATTCGCATCTTCCTGTGTTACTTGAGTTTGCGCGATTCAGCGGCCCGGTTCCCTCCGAATGACTCCCTCCGATTGGGATTTCAGGTGCGAGCCCTCGGACGACTCTCCAGAGCCTTCCGAAGCTGTCCCGCATCGGCCTGCTGATAGCAACGCAGCACCG
>VYDD01000203.1 GCA_009843625.1 Gammaproteobacteria bacterium
CCGGCTGGCTCGACATGACCTCCTACGACCGGCCGGTCACGCGCTCCCTTTACCTGGCGCTCCTCGACGAGGACGAGCCCCCGCCCTTCCTGCCGCGGAGCGATGAGGAGGCGGAGGATGACGAGGAGGGCGAAGAGGGCGGTTCGGGGGCCGGCGGCCAGGGGTCGGGTGACGGCGGAAGTGGCTCCGGGGGCGGTGCGTCCCGTTCCGGCCAGGACGGGCCCGCGGCCGTCTCGATCGACTTCGACGGCATCGCCCGCCGCATCATCGACGCGCCCGGACTGCCCCTGGAAGACTACGCGGGACTCGCGCCCGGGCCCGAAGGCACCGTGTTCGTGATGCAAGGCGGAGGTTTCGGGGGCGGAGAGCTGCTCAAGTACTCCGTCGAGGACAGGGATGCGGAGGACTTCGTCGAGCAGGCGACAGAGGACACGGTCTCCCACGACCGCGAGCACCTCCTCTTCCGGTCCGGGTCCGCTTGGCGGGTGGTGGGGACTGCCCGCGCTCCCGGCGGCAACGACGGTCGTCTCGACTTCGACGGAATGCGCGTCCGCGTCGAGCCCACCGCCGAGTACGCGCAGATGCTCCGCGACGGCTGGCGCTTCATGCGCGATTTCCTCTACGTCGACAACCAGCACGGGGCGCCCTGGGATGACGTTTGGGACTGGTATTCCGCCTGGCTCCCGGACGTCCGCCATCGCTCGGACTTCAACCAGTTGCTGGACATGCTCTCCGGCGAGATCGCCGTGGGGCACTCGTATGTGCGCGGGGGCGACTATCCCGATCTCGACAACCCCCGCACCGGCCTGCTGGGCGCGGACCTCGAGGAGGACGGCGGCTTCTACCGCATTACCCGCATATACGACGGCGGGGACTGGACGCCCGGGACCGCGGGGCCGCTCTCCATCCCCGGCATGGACGTGTCGGAGGGCGACTACCTGCTTGCGGTGGATGGGGCGGAGTTGCGGGCGCCCACCAACCCCTACGAGCTGCTGGAGGGCACCGCCGGGCGCACAATCACCCTGACGGTCGGACCCGCTCCTGCCATGGATGAGACCCGCGACATCATCGTGGAGCCCATCGGCAACGATGGCATCCTGCGCCGCTGGGCCTGGGTGGAGGCGAACCAGGCCCGCGTCGACGAGATGAGCGGCGGCCGGCTGGCGTATGTGTGGCTCCCCAACACGGGACAGGGCGGATACCAGTACTTCAATCGCATGTACTACGCCCAGCAGGATCGCGAAGGGGCGGTCATCGACGAGCGCAACAACGGGGGCGGCTCGGCGGCCGACTATATCGTGGACATGCTCGACCGCGAACTGACGGGCTACTTCAACTCGCGCGCGGGCGACCGCAAGCCGTGGACGCAGCCGATGGCCGGGCTGTTCGGGCCGAAGGTCATGGTGATCAACGAGCGCGCCGGCTCGGGTGGCGACCTGCTGCCCTACCTGTTCCGCTTCAAGGGCGTCGGCCCCCTGGTTGGCACGAAGACCTGGGGCGGTCTTGTAGGAACCTGGGACACCCCGCCCCTCATCGACGGGGGCGGTTTCGTGGCCCCCCGCGGAGGATTCTTCGACGTGAACGGGGAGTGGGCCGTAGAGGCGGAAGGCGTGGCGCCCGACATAGAGGTGCGCAACGACCCGGCGCCCGTAATCGCCGGCGGCGACCCGCAGCTTGAGGCCGCCGTCAATGAAGCCCTCCGCCTGCTCGAGACCGGCAAGGTCACCTTCGCGGACGAGCCCCCGCCACCGGTGCGCTACCGGCGGCCGGGGGGCGGCCAGTGAGCCAGCGGCCAGGCTCCGGATCCCGCCCGTCCGCGGGCAGCCGCGCCGAAGGAGACGAGGCAGAGTCGACGCGCCGCCGCCAGGTCCGCTCCTGGGTGCTCTTCGACTTCGCCAACTCCATCTACCCTGCGGTCATGACGACGGCCGTCTTCCCGGTCTTCTATGTCGGCACTGTGGTGGGAGGTGAAGGAGGCGAGGGAGAGCTGTGGTGGGGTTCGGCGGTCTCGCTTTCCGCGCTGGTCGTAGCGTTCTCGGCCCCGCTGCTCGGCGGGATCGCGGACCGCTGCGGGCTTCGCAAGCGCTTCCTCGCCGTCTACGTGGCGGTCTGTCTCGCCAGCGTGGCACTAATCACGACGGTCGGCCCAGGGATGGTGCTCGCCGGCTTCGTCCTGTTCGTGATCGCCAACATCGGTTTCGAAGGGGGGCTCGTCTTCTACAACGCCTACCTTCCGGACATTGCTCCGCGTGAAGAGCGGGGTTCGGTGTCCGGCTACGGCTTCGGCTGGGGATACCTGGGGTCCGCGCTGGGCCTGATTCTGGCCCTGATCTTTCTCCAGGTCCTCTTCCCGGGCCGCATTGAGCCCGTCTGGCTCCTGGTTGCGGGCTTCTTCCTGCTTTTCTCCATCCCCGCCTTCCGGAATCTGCCGTCAGACCAGGGCGGCGACATGCGAGTACGTGATGCGGCGGCCTGGGGCACGCGACGCTTCCTGGTGACCGTGCGCGAGGTCTGGGCCCTGCGCGACATTCGTCGCTTCCTCATCTCGTATTTCTTCTACATCGACGGCATCCTGACGGTCATCGTCATGGCCGGGGTCATCGCCACTGCAACCTTCGGGTTCGAGCAGACGGACACCATCATCCTCTTCCTCGTCGTACAGTTCTCCGCGATGGCGGGAGCGCTGACGCTCGCGAAGCCGACCGACCGGCTCGGCCCGAAGAAGGTCCTCACCGCAGTCCTGGTCATGTGGGTGATAGCCGGGATCGCCGCCTATTTCGTTCAGTCGACCGCGGTCTTCTATGGGCTGGCCATCGTGGCCGGACTCGGCCTGGGTTCGGTGCAATCGGCGAGCCGCGCCTACCTTTCCCTCATGATTCCGAGGGGCAGGGAGGCGGAGATATTCGGGTTCTACGCCTTTTGCGGGCGGACTTCGTCGGTACTGGGACCGGTGCTCTTCGGCTGGGCCACCTTCCTGGCAGCAGGCAACCAGCGTCCCGGCTTCCTCGTGCTCACCGCCCTGATGCTGACCGGGCTGCTGCTGCTCCAGCGGGTGCCGGATTCCCGGGTGGCGGGCCAAAGCTGAGTCCGCCGATATCGTACCAGTCGATGCCGCGGTCCGGATAGCCGTCCGCGTCACTCGGACCGACCGGGCGGTCCACCAGCACGGCCAGCGTCGACCCGAGCACATCGAAGCCGACGGCGCGATGCCGCACGCGCACGGAACCCGCGAACTCGGTGCCGACGAAGACGTCGAAGTGCGAGAACTCCTCACGGTCGCGGTTGGTCAAGACCCAGAGGCGGTCCTGGTCGTCGATCAAGTCGTCCTCGGCGTAGCGCTTCGGCGTACTGCGATATTCGTCCAGTTGGCACGGTCCCCGGACGACCAGCCGCGACGGCGGTCCGCAGTTCTCCAGGTAGCGTTCGATATCGCTCTCCGAGGGATACTCGATCGTGTACAAGGGGGACCGCATCACAGTGCCAAAGTCGTCGTCCCGGTCAGCGAGATAGAACATCTGTCCATCGCAGAGGCGGAAGAACATGCCGCCGGACGACAATCTGACGGCGTCTTCCAGCCCCTCCGGATAGGCGAAACCCTCCGTTGCCTCCGGCATCCGGCATCCGGCCTCTGCGGCCATGTCGTTGGGGAATGTTCTCTCCCAGACGATGTCGCCCGTCCGGACATCGACATCGAGATGGCGGTACCGCCATACTTCCGCTGTCAGGTTGATGTCTTCGCTCGGCAGCACGGAGTCGAACGGCGCGGATGGCTGGAGACGGCTCGGCAGGCGAACATCGAATACCCAATCTCCCGACGGTTCGAACACCGACATGCGACGCCTCACGATCGCGACCACGCCGATCGTTCCGTCGGGTCCTCGCACAATGCTCGATGGTTCGCTCGGGAATTCCCCCGGACCCTGGCCACGCCGGCCGAAAACCGCGGTTCGTCCGCCCTCCCGTGCAATGCAATGAACCCGGTAGTCGTAGCTTTCGATCACGCATGCGGTGCCTGCGGTCGGCAGCGCGATATCTCCGCCCAGGGACAATGGGGCTCGGGCGGACGCGACCGGGGTCAGTTCGGCGACCTGGGCCTGCGGCCCGGACGCGGCGCCGGCTCGTCGCACGGATTCGCCGTTGGGTCCGTGTTCAGACCCGGTGCCGGATGTCCAGCCGAGGGCCAGGAACACCGCGAGTGTTGTCACCAGTTGAAGATGGTCTTTTCGCACGGATTATCTCCCCTGATAAGATCGTCTCAGGTCCGAGCCCGGAGGACTACATCCCCTTCCGGCGTGCACGTCCGGTCGACGCGGTATCGATGAATATACGGCACATCATAGTCATCGTACGTGGTTCCCCACACCTCGTCACGGCTCGCGAGGACAATGGCGAGACGAGGGCTCCAGGGTTTGAAGGAACCGCGACCGTGCCCGATCTCGACCGTGCCCTCGAGCCTCCCTGCCGCGTCGCGTATCTCCCACACATCGACGCGGTCCTCACGCAGTTCCCGGAGCAACCAGATCGAACCGTCCCTCCCCGCCACCACCTGCCGGACCGGCGGAAGGTACTCCGGGGCCCGGAACGCTCCGCGAACCGCACGGCGCCTCCGTTCAAGCGTCGCTTCACTGAGCACAAGCCACCTGGACGTCGGGGAGTAATCCCCGGCTATCCAACCGGCCAATCCGTCCGCAAGACGGCGTTCCATCGCAGAGGTGACTTCACGCGGCTCGTACTCGACCGTTCGATGCAGAAGCGTGTCTCCGTGGACTGAAATGACGAGAATGTCGAAGGTCGGCGGAGTATCGTCTTCCTGCACGTTCGCGATCTGTACGATTCGGGAGCCGTCGGGCCCGAGGGCCGTGAGGTATTCTTTCAGCCCGAGAGGAGACAGGTCCTTGAGGGGGTGTATGTGGGACATCCGCCGGCCACGGTCATTCTCGTATTCAACGGCGTTGTCCGGCCAATGGATGTTGGCGATGGTGTCCAGAACCTCTCCGGATCGCGAGAGACGCCGGAGCGCGAGCCCGGTGTCGGCTCCCCGGGACATCCCGGGCCCAAAGCCGCCCCTCCAGGTACGCTTGCCGAGGAGGGTGCCGTCCGCGAGCACACGACCCGGCGTCAGGAACGCTCCTTCCTCGGGCACGGACAGGTTGAACCGGATGACCTCGTCGGGCACGAGTTCGTCGTTGGTAAACAGCTGGATCCGGTAGCGGTCGGCTACCCAGAGAGTGTCGCCGAGCCAGCCCACGCCCGTGGCCGAAAGCTCGAAATCACCCGGTCCCTGGCCCGCGCGGCCGATGTGGCGGAGCACCTGGCCATCGAGAGAGAAGACCGCAACCGCAGGCACCAGGGCCTGGGCGACATAGAGGGCACTGTCCGGCCCGATCGCAAGATCCAGGACGCCGGTGACAAGGTCCTCGCTTTCCACGGATCCGATGCGCAGGACTTCTTCCAACTGCCATGGCGTGGGACACGCGTCCTGCGCTCGCAGTGCCGCTGGGAGGTAGAGGCACATTGCAATCGCAAGAATCGGTAGACGCACGGTGGCTCCGGTCGATGTCGATACCGGTTGGTGCCCATTGGGGCTCGACAGCCGCGAACAACGAAGCTAACGAGCCTCTGCCCTACCCCGCGAGCTTGTCTCTTGCGGCGCTGGGGCGCACAATCCCTCGCGCATCCCGTGAAACCTGGAACCAGCCGAGGCCCCTCAAGCCCATGCGCAACTACCCCCTCGTCCGCGTCGCGCTTGTTGCAACCGCGCTCCGTACGACATCACCCGCGCTTCTCGCTCCGCTGACCCTCGCTGCCTCGCTCGCCTTCGCCACCTCGCTTGCCGTCGCGACCGCGCTCTCCCCCACCACCGCCTCCGCCCAGGCCGAGGCCACGACGGGAGTCGTGCGCGGCACGGTCCGCGATCCCGGCGGCGCACCCGTCGCGGGGGCCGTGGTAGTCATCGAACACCGCGAGACCGGGTTCCGCACCTCAGTTGAGACCACCGGCGAGGGCACCTTCGCGCGCACCCTGCTCCCGCTGGGCACCTACGACGTGACCGCGACCGCGCCCGACGGGTTCGGGACCGACCGCAGGGAGGGGCTGGTGCTGCGGGTCGGCGAGACGCTCCTGCTCTCGATGGGGTTCGCGCCGGTGGAACTCGAGGGCATCACAGTGACCCGCGAGCGCGACGTCCTCCTCGACACTGAGGACGTCACCAGCTCGCAGCGCTTCTCCGAGGAGGTCGTGGACGGCCTGCCCTCGAACGGCCGCAACTACCTCGACTTCACCCTGCTAACCCCTGGCGTGTCCATCTCGCAGGGGCCGGACGGGGCCGAGCTCAACGTCAGTGGCCAGCGCGGCATCTTCAACAACTTCATCGTCGACGGTGCCGACTTCAACAACGCCTTTTTCGGCGAGCAGAGGGGTGGCCAGCGACCCGCCTTCACCTTCAATCAGGACGCGATAGAGGAGATGGTGGTGGTGAACCAGGGCGCCACCGCCGAGTTCGGGCGCTCGGCGGGCGGATTCGTGAACGTCGTCACCCGCTCGGGCACCAACGACTTTGCCGGGACGGCCCACTACTACGGGCAATGGGACGCGATCTCGGCGGCGCATCCGGAGGCCCGTGGAGGCGGCAAGCCGGAGTTCGGCCGGGGGCAGTTCGGGTTCACTTTGGGCGGGCCGATCTTGCGCGACCGGGCGTTCTTCTTCGTCGCCTACGACCAGCAGAGCGCCACGGAGACCAAGCAGCCGCGGCGCGTGGTCGCCAGCGATGCCAATCTGCGCAAGCTGGACAGCTTCCTGAAGTCGCGCTGGCCCGGGCTCTTCGATGACGAATTCGGCCCCATCGAGCGCACCGACGACGCCCGCGCGCTCATCGCCAAGCTGGACATCAGCGCCGGCGAGCGCCATCAGGCATCCTTCAAGTACAACTACAACTGGTCGGAACAGGTGAACGGCACCTTCGATGTAGATTCGTGGGGGCTCTCGTCGAACGGCATCGAGCGCGACTATTCGCACGCGGTCAATGCCAGCCTGCGTTCGCTGCTGGGCAACACGGTTTCCAACGAGTTTCGCGTCCAGTGGGCCGGCGAGGGCCGGCCGCGCTGGTACGGGGGACCGCTCATCCCCGGGGCGCGGCTGCCCGGGCCGCCCCAGTTCGCGCGGCTGGGCGGGCGTCCCTTTCCCGACATCGGCATGGACTTCGCCGATGGCTTCCGCATCGGCCTGCCCTTCTTCCTGCCCATCGATCCGGGGTACGACACGCGGCTGCAACTGGTCGACAACGTCTCATGGCTGTCGGGCGCCCACCTCTTCAAGGGTGGCATCGAATACAACCGCACCACCGTGGAACAGCAGTTCATCGGCTTCGCCAATAGCCGCTACATCTTCGATTCCGTCGACGGCTTCATCGGCTTCGCCACCCACGGCAGCAGCTACGTGACCTGCTCGGATGGGTCGGCGAGCACGAGCGGCGCGTGCCCGGGGGGCAACTCGGTCACGGGGCCGGTGCTCCTGTACCTCCAGTCGGCGACCGTTCCCGGCGTTCCCGCCGACCAGCTCGGCATCCAGTCCATGACCACCCACGAGCTGGCCTTCTTCCTCCAGGACACCTGGAAGCCGACCGACCGGCTGACGCTCAATCTGGGCGTGCGCTGGGAGGGGGCGTGGCATCCCGACGTCTTCATCCGGCCCGGGGACGCGTTCTTCGCCCCGTACCTGAGCGACCCCCGGTTCCCGTCGGACGGCACCATCCCGGACGACCTCGACAACGTCCAACCCCGTTTCGGGCTCGCGTGGGACGTGGACGGCGGGCGAACCGTGGTGCGGCTCAACGCCGGGGCGTACAACGCGCGCATCCCCGGGCTGGTCTTCGCCCAGTACCGCACCACCAACGGCGCCTTCCAGCAGATCCTCTTCCGGAGCAGCGCCGACGCGGCGGTGCTGGGGCCCGTGCCCGCCATCGACGAGCAGATCGACGGGTCCGCGGCCACGCCCTTCCTGCCTGACATCCAGGTCGCCGACCGGAACCTGCAACTGCCGCGCACCTGGTCGTTCGGGGCGGAGGCGACCCGCGCGCTCAGCTCCGTTGTGACCGCGAGCGTCTCCTGGCAGCACGCGCGCACCGATGGCCTCTTCCGCTTCGTGGATCGGAACGCCGCGGCGCTGGGCTCGCCCTTCGGGATCGGCACGCACCCGTCGGGCGGGGGCATCAACGCCCTGACCGTGGGCGAGTCGAGCGCCCGTTCGCGCTATCACGGATTGACGCTGGGGCTGCGCGGCCAGGACGACGCCAGCGGCTTCGCCTACGACCTCAATTACACCCTGGGCTTCGACCGCTCCGACGACGACAACGAGCGCGACCCCTTCACCTACCGCTACGCGGACCCGCGCAACCTGGACGCCGAGTACGGCTGGTCCGACCGCGACCGGCGCCATCAGCTCAACGGCTACTTCGTCTTCTCGCTTCCGGGCGGCGTCCGCGCGTCGCACATGTTCCGGCTGCTGAGCGCGTCGCCGGTGTCCGCGAAGTGCGCCAGCCCGAGCGAGCGGGCCGCCGAGCCCGCCGACCGCATCTGCGCCGACGGCTCCGTGCTCCAGCGCAACACCCTGCGCCGCGACAACGAGTTCTTCACCTGGGACTTTCGCGTCTCCCGCGAATTCGCACTGAGCAACGGAATGGTGTTCGAGCCCGTGTTCGAGGTCTTCAACGCCACCAACCAGGACAACTTCCTCGACGCCGCCCAGGGCTCTCTCCTCTTCAACTTCGACGGCTCCATCAGGAGCGGCGTGGGCGACACGCGGAGGGCGCAGGTGGGGGTGAGGGCGAGGTTCTGACCGGTGCGAGGTCGCGCCCACGGGCCCGATCGCCGAGCGCGTCACTGATCAGTGCTCCGAGGACTCCTCCATGGCCTCCCGGGCAGCGGCCTCGATCTCCCACGGGATAGCTGAGTCGCGATAGAGGGCAGCCCCGTTCGACAGGATGGGATCCTTGCCTTTCGCCGGGGCTTGGGGATGAGCCGTTGGGACCGGCACGCTCGCGAGCGAAGTCTCGGCCGGGGCACCCGGATGAACCGTTGGGACCGGCGGCAAGCCCGGTCTCTCGCCACCTCGAGCCGCTTTGGGCCTGCTCGGCGCGTCCACGAGCATCCTCCCCTTCGGCGTGAAGAACAGCACCGTCCCGTCACCGTTCACGGATACCTTCACCCGCCCCTCGTGAACGGCTCGATGATGCCGCCGGCAGAGCAGCAGCGTGTTCCGGAGGCTCGTTTCGCCCCCGTCGGCCCAGTGCTTCACATGATGGGCCTCGGTAAACGTGCAGCCACACCCCGGAAAGCGGCATCCCCGGTCCCGCTCCTCCAGCGCCCGACGGATATGCGGCGGAATGGTGCGCGTGCGACGCCCCACGCTCAGCATCGACCCGTCCTTCGCGTGGACCATCGCGACCACCGCGGCATCGCACGCCATGCGCCGCGACGTCTCCGCGGAAACGCGGATCCCGTCCAGATCCGAACGCCCGGGCTCGCCTTCGGCCGCGAGCGTCGCGGCGTCGCAATGAACCATGACCTGGTAGCGCTCGGCCCGGGTGCCGGACCCGACGCGGGCTGACGTGTTCGCCGCATTCTCCGCCTTGGCTCCCGGCGTTTCCGCGGGCGCTCCCCGCAGGGCTGCATTGAACTCGGTGGTCTGAGCACCATCGAGTTCATCGAGGTCGCGACCCATCGTATTCCCATCGCCATCCGATTCACGGCGCTCGCCACCTCCGAAACCCGCAGCCAGCGCTCGTTCTGCCAGCAGCCCCACCGCATCCGCCCGGCGCTGCTTCGGCTCCGGGCGCGCACCGCCGGCCTCGCCACTGGCACCCCTTCCACTTCGCGCCCCTTCTCGGGCATCGCCCTCGGAACGGAACAGCGCATCCGACGCTGCCTCGACCGCCCGCATCAGCACCGCCCCGACCTCCGGCTCGAGCCGCCCCTTCACCACGTACATCCCGTC
>VYDD01000419.1:0-6206 GCA_009843625.1 Gammaproteobacteria bacterium
GGGGTGGCGGTCGTGAGCGGGCTGGCGCTGGGAATCGACGGCGCCGCGCATCGGGGAGCGCTGGCCGCCGGTGGAGGCACGATAGCGGTCCTGAGGTGCGGCCCCGACGTAGCCTATCCGCCCTACCACCGCCGACTCTTCCGGGACATCCTCGAGAGAGGTCTGGTGGTTTCCGAGTTTCTTCCCGGCGAGGCGCCTCTCCCGCACCACTTCCCCCGGCGCAACCGGTTGATTGCCGGTCTGTCGAAGGCGGTGGTGGTCGTCGAGGCCGCCAGGAGGAGCGGCGCTTTGATCACCGTCGAGCACGCACTGGAACTCGGCCGCGACGTGTTCGCGGTTCCGGGAACGGTCGGCCGTCCCCGGAGCGAGGGAGCCAACGCCCTGATCCGCGACGGAGCCGGCCTGGTTACGAGCGCCCACGACGTTCTCTTCGGAACCGGCCTCGAGCACGCATTGCCGGAGGCGCGCTCCCGCGACCGGATCCCCTCTGGAATGGACGCCCGCCAGCGGGCCCTGTGGGACGCGCTGGAGGCGGAGCCCGACCACATCGACCTCCTGGCCCGAAGGGCCCGCCTGGATATCGCCACCGCGGCGGCGATCCTGTCGGTCATGGAGGTTCAAGGATGGGTGCGGCGAGCGCCCGGGCTGCGCTTTGCCAGATCCCCCACCTGACGGCCCATGGACGAAGTGCCCAGTGCTGCCGGCACCCGGTGCGGGAAGCAAACCCGGAAAGCGCCGCCTTCGCCGGATGGCGCGACATCATCCGTCTACGTGCACGCGCCCTTCTGCGCGCGCCGCTGCACCTACTGCGACTTCGCCGTAACGGTCGACCGCGAGGGCGGACACGACGCCTGGCTGCGGGCGATCTCCAGGGAATGGGACCAGATCCTGCGCGAGGAACTGTTCTCATTCCCGGAACCCCTCGATACCCTCTACGTCGGCGGAGGCACGCCGTCCCTCCTGGGTGCCGGCGCCATGGATGGACTCGCATCCGTTTTCGGTCCGCGCCTTCTGAGCCACCCCTTCCTGGAGTGGACGGCGGAGGCGAACCCGGAGAGCTTCACTCCCGGCATTGCGCGGGCCTGGCGAGAGGCGGGCGTGAATCGCGTCAGCCTGGGCGTACAGAGCTTCCACGAGGCGCCGCTGCGCTGGATGGGACGCCTGCACGGCTCCGCAGGCGCCGCGGAGGCGGTGCGCAACGCCCGGCGGGCCGGCTTCGGCAATGTGAGCGCGGACCTCATCTTCGGCCTTCCGGGGCATCTGGCGCGGGACTGGGACGACGACCTCGAGCGCCTGCTCGACCTTGGCGTCGAACACGTGAGTCTCTACGGGCTGACCGTGGAGCCGCGCACGCCGCTGGGGCGGGCTGTGGCCGACGGGCGTGAGCGGGTCGCCTCCGAGGGCCGGTACCGCGACGAGTATCTGGCGGCAGTGGAACGGCTCAGGGGGGCGGGCTACCTTCACTACGAGGTCAGCAGTTTCGCCATGCCGGGCCGGGAATCCCGCCACAACGAAGTGTACTGGTCGGGGCGTTCCTATCTGGGCCTCGGGAATGGGGCGCACAGCTTTCGCAAGCCCTTGCGCCGCTGGAACCTGCGTGACTGGAAGGAATACAGTACATCGGTCGCGAGGGGGGACGCGGCGATCGCGGGACACGAGGTGCTCGACCGGGCCGCACTGCGCCTGGAACGAATCTGGCTGGGACTCCGCGCCCGCAAGGGTGTTTCCCTGGCGTCGATCCCAGCGCGCGCCGTCGC
Source organism: Gammaproteobacteria bacterium (assembly GCA_009843625.1). Lineage (GTDB taxonomy): Bacteria > Gemmatimonadota > Gemmatimonadetes > Longimicrobiales > Gaopeijiaceae > BD2-11. The sequence continues at coordinate 1,758 of VYDD01000419.1, forward strand.
CTTGACGGAGCGATGGATTCGGAGGGGTTGGGCCCGGGCCGAAGCCGGCAGACTTCGCCTGACCGTCGAAGGCTGGCTGCTGCTCGACGCCCTCGCCATCGAACTGGACGAAGCAGTGACGAATCGAGAGAACGGGGAATGACGATGCGGACCGGGGGCCTGCGCGAGCGCATTGTCGTCCGCGAGGAACTGACGCCTCGAGAACGACAGGTTCTGGAGGCGGTGGTGCGCACCTACGTCGACACGGCCGGTCCGGTGGGCAGCCACTCGGTGAACCGGCGCTGGAAGCTTGGGGTGTCGTCCGCCACCATCCGCAACACCATGGCGGAGCTGGAGTCGAAGGGATTCCTGGCCCGGCCGCACACGTCCGCTGGCCGGGTGCCGACCGACACTGCGTACCGGTACTTCGTCGACCGGCTCATCCGCCCCGCGCCGCTGACCAACGCGGAGCGCGACCGCATCGAGGAGGAACTCGACCCGGATGCCGCCTCCCCGATCGAGCGCCTGGTGCGGCGAACCACCCGCGCCCTCAGCCTGATCAGCCATGAGCTGGGCCTGGGGCTGGTGCCGAGCCTGGACTCGGCGGTGCTCGAGAAGATCGAACTCATCCGGCTCTCATCGCACAAGGCGCTCATGGTGGCGACCGTGCGCAACGGCCTGGTGCGCACGGTCTACGTCGATCTTCCACTGGAGATTCCGCGGGATACCCTGGTGACCCTCACGGTCATCCTCAACGAGCGCCTCGCCGGGCTCACCTTCGCGGACCTGAGGGAGTCGCTGCCCGAACGCCTGCGCGATCCGGGCACGGAGAGCGATACCGCCACCGAGCTGCTGAACATCTTCATGGAGTCCGCCCAGTCGCTGCTGGACTGGCCGGAAGCCGGCGGATCGCCCGTGCTCTTCGGGCAGACCTCGGTGCTTGCCAGCCAGCCGGAGTTCACCAGCGGCCAGCGGCTGAAGAGCCTTATCGAATTGACCGAGCGCAACCGGCTGATGGAGAGCGTCCTGAGCAACCGCAGCCACAGCGGCGGACTGCGCATCACGATCGGCCGGGAGCATCAGGACGAGGCGTTGTCCGGCTTCACGCTCGTGACCGCCGAGTACCATGTGGGCGGACTCAAGGGGGTGGTGGGGGTGATCGGCCCCACGCGCATGCCCTACGAAAAGGTCATCAGCCTGGTGGGCTACACTTCTTCACTCGTGAACGACATTCTGCGCTGAGCGCGGGGTCCGAATGGCAGACTACTACGAGACCCTGGGGGTGTCCCGGGGCGCGGACGTGCAGGAGATCCGGAAGGCGTACAGGCGTCTGGCGATGCAGCACCACCCGGATCGCAATCAGGGTTCGCGGGAGGCGGAGGAGCGCTTCAAGGAGGTCACCCGCGCGTACGAGGTTCTGAGCAATCCGGAGAAAAGGGAGGTCTACGACCGGTACGGGGAGCGGGGACTGAACCGCGGCCAGGGAGGGGCCGGCTTTGGCGGCTTCGACTTCTCCGACGCGATCGAGATCTTCATGCGGGACTTCGGCAGCGGGGGCACGTTCGGAGACCTGTTCGGCCGCCGTTCCCCGGGCACCCCGCGCAGTCGGAGAGGGAAGGGCATTCGGCTGCGGCTTCCCCTCACGCTGGTCGAGGTCGCGACCGGGGTCGACAAGCGCTTGCGGGTAAGTCTGCTCGATCCCTGCGAGGACTGTGGGGCCACAGGCGCGCGCGGTGCCGGACCGACGCTCTGTCCCGGGTGCAGCGGCACCGGTCAGGAGCGCATCAGCCAGCGTTCACCGTTTGGGCAGTTCGTGAGCGTGCAACCATGCCGCAGATGCGGCGGGGAGGGACAGGTCATCCAGGATCCCTGCCCCGCATGCCGCGGAGAGGGAAGGGTTCGCGAGGAATCCACCATCACGGTGGAGGTCCCGGCGGGCGTCTCCTCGGAGAACTACATCACCCTGCGGGGGCAGGGGAACGCCGGACCCCGGGGAGGGCCGCGCGGCGACATCACCGTTCTGATCGCCGTGGAGGATCATCCCGACTTCAGGAGGGACGGCAACGACCTCGTCCACGAGCTTCACGTGACCTTCACCCAGGCCGCGTTGGGCGATCGCCTGGACGTGCCGACCGTCGAGGGCAGCGCGCCCCTCTCGGTGCCCGCCGGGGTCCAGACCGGCGAGATGTTGCGCATGCGCGGCCTGGGTGTGCCGGATCTGGACGGCGGCATGAGGGGCGACCAGCTTGTGCGCGTGGTCGTATGGACCCCCGAGAACCTCGACCGTCGTCAGCGGGAGGCGCTGGAACGGTTGCGGGAGGTGGAGGATCCGGTTCCCGAGGATGCGAGGCGCGGCAGGAGGGGGTTCTGGGCTCGCGTGAAGGAAGCCTTCGTCCCGTAGCAGCAGTCCCGTGGATGCATCCGCCCGGGCACCGGAGAGCGGCGAGGCGCCTTTCGTGATACCCGACCGCTGGCTCACCGTCGTCGCCGGCGTACCCGACTCCGCCTCGGTCGGCGTGGTGGCCGCGCAACTCGTGCACAGGGGTGCGCGCGCCGTGGTGGAGCAGACGGACGGGACGCTCCTCACCCATTTCCCGCCCCCCGGCGACATCCCCGCGTTTCTGGCCGCCCTCGGCAGCGAACTGAACGGGGCAGCCGGCCGGACCGTCGATCTGAGCTGGCGCTGGCAGCCGCACGAAGAGTGGGCGGAGACCTGGAGGCAGGGACTCGGCCCCACGCGGGTCAGTCGCCGCATCACCGTGGCGCCGACCTGGGACGTCCCCCGCGAGCCGGACGGAGGCGTGCTGATCACCCTCGACCCCGGTATGGCTTTCGGCACCGCCCGCCACGCCTCGACCCGTTGCGCCCTGCGACTGCTCGACACCGCGGTTCGCCCGGGGGCCGACATCGCCGACGTGGGCACGGGTACCGGAATCCTCGCCATCGCCGCGGCCGGGCTCGGCGCCGCTCGCGTGCTGGCCGCGGACAACGATCCCTTCGCGTGTGCCGCAGCCCGCGTCAACGTGGACGCCAACCAGGCCGCGCATGCGGTCGAAATTCACGAGCGGAAGGTTTCGCCCGACTGGCTCGCGGCGCACCACCCCCTCGACGGCGTGGCCGCCAACATCGAGAGCGGGGTGCTGACCGCTCTTCTGCCGGGATTTGCAGGCGCCCTGGCGCCGGGCGGATGGCTGGTGGTGTCGGGGCTGCTCGCCGAAGAGTCGGGCGACTTCGCCTACGAGGCCGCGCCCTTCGGCTTCCGTCTCCGGGACGACGATGCCGAAGACGGCTGGTGGGCAGGCACCTTCCGCTTCGTCCCCGGGTCGGCGGACGGGTAGGCAAACCGCACGCCGGCCGCGTTGCGCCGCTCCCGCAGGCGCCGATGCTCCCTCAGCAGTCGGAACCAGCGGTTGACGGCGGAGGGTGACTTCACGTCCAGGCTGCGGGCGAGACAGGCGAGGGTGCGGTGGTTCCAGCGCACCAGCGGGTCGCCGTGCATGTAACGTCGATCATCGGTCTCAAGAAGGACCACCCATGGGCAGGGCGTGAGATACTGCTCCGAGAGCGCATCGGCGTAGGGTCCCGGCGACTGGTGCAGGTCGCCGGCGCTCCACGCTCCCCGCATGGGATCGAGGAGGCGGTAGCGCTCGGGGTGGTGGAGCACAGCCTCGACAACCTCCCGAGCCCCGGGTTCCGCCTCGCCGTCGCGCCCGAGCCTGTGCACGAGGGTGTCCAGGCTGGCCGCGATCATCGAGGTCTCCGACATCACTCGGCCGATCCGGTCCGCCATCTCGGTCAACCAGAACCTCCGTCTTTCGAGCAGGTCGCGCTGTCACCGGGAGGTTCCCGGGAATGAGCCCCAGATAGGTTAGGCTCTGGAGGCGGGCTCTCCCATGGCCCGATGGGCGTAACTTTTGTAACATGTTGATATTACGATAGTTATATCGCATATGGTTATTGCCGTTCCCCTATCTGTTCGTGTTTCCCGAACCGGATGCTGATCGACGGTCCCGGACACCCTCGGATGAATCGGCGGTTCAAGCCGTGGCAGAACGGGTGCCCGCGCTGTGACTCAACTCAAAGATGCGGCGCGATCCCGTTGCGCATCTCCCGCTCCACCATTTCGTCGCTTCGGTAGGCGGAATAGTGCCAGATGCGGTGGATCGCGCCCGGAACTTCCAGTCCGGCGTTGTTCTGGAGCCACTTCACCGTTGCATGCGCGGGGCCGCCGACACAGAACACGGTATCGGGCCGTACCACGTCGAACTCCATCTGGAGGATCCCACTCCACTCGCGAGCCGTGCGTCGCTTCTCGTGCAGGGCGGCTTTCCTCCAATCGCCCACGAAAGCGGCCTGCTTGATGACGTTCGTGATGTAACAGTGCCAACCGCCGGGCTCCCAGATCGCACCGTCCTTCAACCCGAGGTCGCACAGCACTTTGCGGAAGCGCTTGTCCCGGGGGTTGGAGGG
>VYDD01000419.1:6216-8900 GCA_009843625.1 Gammaproteobacteria bacterium
ATCCAAGTCAGGCGGGCCGCCCCAAGGGCTCTCTCTGACCGCCCGGAGCGCTGACAGCGACGGATTCTCGCAGACGAACATCACGTCGGCGGTGGGGTCGCCGAGGGCTCCGTAAAGCCAAGGGTACTTTTCGATCTGCTCTTCCCAACATGGAGGCCGAAGGGTTCGGAGCCTGTCGTGAATCGCCTCGCGCAGGTCGAGGAAGTGTCGGTGCGGCATGCTACTCAACGTCGCCGATCCGGTAAGGCTCCCCGATCCGGGGGTTCTTCTCCCCGCATTGTCCCGATGCCGTTTGCCGTGCCTGCTTGCGAGGTCATTGGTTCCGGCCTGCTCGAAGAGCCGAGGGAAGTTCTATGCTGGCGACCCTCTGCAAGCCCAGCGTGTCGGTCACGACTCCCAACATTCGCGAGTCCGATATCCTGTACGGCCTGAACCTTCCGGGCAGGGTCACTCTCGTGTAACCCGGTTCCTGACCCGCCAAGGAAATCGTCCACCAAAGGCGGCCATGCCCCAGCGGAGGAGAATCTCCGTCGAATGCCTGAATCCACACCCTTCCCGCAGCACATCGAAGGTCGACGCCGAGCGGGGTTGACGGCGCAAATTGATCCCGGCTTCCCGCCTCCGCGCGCTCCAGCATCGGTTGGATCTCCGGGCCGACCTGCTGTCCCTGCAACTCGGCTTCCATCTGGCCAAGCAGATACCCCATCCTGTCGTCGCGGGTCAGGGGCCTGACTTCCCACGGCACGGCCAAGGAGTCACGTGTTTCCCAGCTTGCCCCGACCAGGTAGACATGTCGGGCGATCGGATCCAGCAGCGCAATCCGGTCGTCGGGACACACGTCCCAAAGAGGCACGGGCGCGAGAATGCTCCCCGCGCTCCGGTCGTCGCTAGGCGCGCCGAGGAGCTCCGTGAAGTCGACCACGTGTTCGACGCCCCCGTCGTCATCGAACCGGGCCAACCTTCCGGTCCATAGATCGGGGGCCGAACTCACCGCCTCACGATACTCGGCCCTTACAGTGCCCTCCGTGGTCGTGGCGACGCGCAGGGGATCCCCGAAGGTCACGATGTCGATGTCCCCCCGAACCGTGCCCAATCGGCCCGCGTCCCAAGTCGAGACGAGCGTTCCGGTCTCCGAAAAGGTACGATGCATCCTCGCCGCCGCGTCCCAGAGGGTGATCTCCCCCATCGCGCCCCGGTCCACCAGCGCCAATGCCGAACGCACCTCGTTCGGACCGTCGCCATGCCGTCCGAACGCGACGGCTTCGATGCCCCCCCGGAATCCATGCACGAGGGGATCGGCGGAAGTTAGCACCCAAACGAGGCCGTCCTTTTCCATTACATCGGCGATGTCCCACAGGTCGCCGCGCGGAGACTCCCAAGCCATCTGATCGGGATCGATATCAATGGTCACGGGTTCGGCATCCCCGGTTCCGTCGCACGAGCAGAGCAGGAGCGGGAGCACGGCGGAACGAGAAACGATCTGGCGCATGGAGTCGGGCTCCGTTTCTGTGCAACGCCGGAAGGCGTGGAAATGGAATGGTTCCGTTCCGGCGGCGCTCCTCGGTGGGGTTCCGCCGGGGAACCGGGTATTTCCATCGTACGGGTACATCGGTGCCCGCGCGACAAACCAAGCTATGGGAGACGAGTCGTCACGCGCTCCAGAGCAGGGAGCGGCGCGATGGCTGGCTTGTGCCCGATACCGGTCATAAGCCAGCCGACGCGACGTTAAACGTCGCGGGCTGCCAAGGGGGCTCTCCGGCCCCCTTATACCCCCAAGGCTTGCCGCGCGCTTTTGGCGGCACGGCGAGGGCGTGGCGCTGGCTCCCAGCTTTGCGAACCGGACTACCGGAAGCGAACACAGAAGTCGCAGGCGCGACCGAAATTCACTTGCTCGCCCGCCTTCCTGCAATGTCCGCAACCGTGCTTGCCGAAGTACCACAGCGCCGGGTCAAGGGCCGCGCATGTGCCCTCGATTCCGGTCGGTCCGGTGATTCCCGCCTCCGATACGGCATCCTTCCAAGCCTGTTGGATGACGGGCTTGGCCTGCCGAAGCGGCAACCGCCGCGTCGCGGTCACACCGAGATTCTCTGTAGCCTTGCGCACCTGAACGTCCACCGCCACCGGGATGACTTCGATGCGATTGATCCTAGCCCGGCCCGGATTCGCCATCATCCGGATCCACATCGGCCCGATCTTCGGGCCGCGCAGCAGCGGAAAGCGAGCGCGTCCGCCGTCGTCGCAGGACTTGAGGTCCCGGAGCAGTTCCCCAGCGTCACCCGCGCCAGCGTCGATCACCCGACTCACAGGAGAGTCGAGGCCGGAGGACAGGTTTCTGGCGATCCGGTGCCACGCATTCGAGTCGGGGCCGTGCCTCCGGCTGACGCGCGCGGCCTTCAGCACCCTGCCGAGCGCGCCGACCTCCAGCCCCGCCACATGCCGTGGATCGAAGCTCTCCGGGTGATTCTCGTAGAGGTGTACCCCAGCGTTCCAGAGTTGGGTGGCGTCCCGCGCCCTGTCCATCGCGGCAATGAATGTGAGAAAGAGACGTGCGGCGCGTTGCGTGCCGCCAAGGGAACGGACGTGCTTCACGCTGCCAACGCTTTGCAGGAGCGTCGAACCCTGCCCGGTCTCAAGATCGGCCCCGGACGCCGTAAGGGGATTCACGGACGTGACCTCGGGCTGCT
>VYDD01000419.1:8910-9981 GCA_009843625.1 Gammaproteobacteria bacterium
GTCCGGAGCCATGCCGCGCGAAGCTAGGTCGAGGCCGCCTCCGTAGAAGTCGTCCGCGATCAGTTTCGCAATTCTGCCGGCATGGGAGCGCCGAGGCGAATGGTGGTGACCGGCCTTTCCGTTCGCGTCCAGCCTCTCCCGATACCAAGTCAGCTGGCGTCCAACCCCGGTAATGCGCGCCAGGGGTCGATGAACCGCGGCCCCCGCATCGTGCAGCCCTTCTTCGAGCCCATGGTTTACGTAGGCCGCGCCAGCGTGGACCTCGATCTGCTTGTTGCGTATCGACGGAACCCGGCGCTTCAATTCAGCGAGGACCCGGGCAGACCATGCTCGCCGGGCCTCATGCCGGAGATCCGTCAACGCGAGATCGTAGGCATCAATGCGCCGGTCCGGATCCAGCAGCCCATGTAACGCGCTCAGGATGTACCACGGAACGCCCAAGCACTCGGCATACGCCCGCCGGTAGCGCCAGAGGGGTGAGTCGTAGAGATCCCGCGCCGTGCTCCGCGCGGAACGCTTGGTCTTCACGCATCCAATCAGCACGATATCGGGCTGCTGCGATGACCCGGCGGCAGGCTCTGGTGCTCCAGACGAATTCATGCCGTACCAAGTGAGCCTGATTCCGCGGCCCTTGCAAGGCGTCTCGTCGTCGCGATGCGGACGCCATACGGCTGCCGGACCAAACCAGCATCGAGCGGCAGTCCGCCGCTTATGTCGGAGCGCCGGACGACCAGAGGGGGTCGAGGGGGCGGAGCCCCTCGTCAGCCGCAGTGTTCAACACTGCGTGTGCTGGCTTGTCACCATAACAGTGGCAAGCCAGCCACGCGGGGCACCCGCAAAAACGTCCTGCCGGGCATCGCCCGGAACGGCCTCGACCGGGCCGTCGCGGGCAAGCTCCTCGGCCTCCTCAAGGACGGCGAGGGCCGCCGGGCCGCCGACCTCGTTCCGGAGGACGGCGGCGCTCTCCTGCGCCGCCCGTGTTCTGCCCTACCCCGTACCCCTCGGAGACCCGAGACCGTCGATGGAGTGGACGCCCCCTCCCGGCGGCATCGCGATGTGCCATGATGGTAC
>VYDD01000231.1 GCA_009843625.1 Gammaproteobacteria bacterium
TTCAGACACCATCAACCACAGAAATCAACTGTCCGTGAAAGCGGGGCAGGTCCATCGTGACCAAGTCGGGGCGGGGCTCGATCGGCACCACCACCATCACGGCGAGCAGCAACTTCGTGGTCGAATCGCCGCTGCGCATGGTCAAGTACCAGAACATCTACGGCGGCGGCGCCACCGACGACGGCTACAACTGGGTCGACGGGCGGGGAGGCGGCGAGAACGACGGCGTGGACGAGAGCTGGGGCCCGCCCCTCGACGGGCGCCTCTATCCCCAGTGGTGGTCGAACGGGGTTCCGCAGCCCTGGCTGCCCTCGCCGATGAACGTGAGGGAGTACTTCCAGACCGGAAACAACCTCACGACCAACTTCGCCATCTCCCACGCCACCGACCGCTCCAACGTGCGCTTCTCCGCGCTGCGCATGGACGCCACGGGCATGGCGCCCCGCAACGAGCTGGAGCGCACCCAGCTGGCGTTGAACGCGGGGGTGGACGTGACCGAGCGATTCGACCTGGACGGCTCCTTCCAGTACACGCAGACGCAGGGCCACAACCGCCCCGCGCCCGGAAACGGCTCCTACTACGCCATCCACATCTTCAACTGGTTCCAGCGTCAGGTCGACGCCAAGCGCATGGAGCGGGCCAACGCCGAATGGGATCCGACGTCGGGCGTACTCACGCCCAACTGGAACCACAACTATCACGACAACGTCTACTGGGTCCAGAACTACCGGAACAACGACGACCGGCGCAACCGGGTCATCGGCCAGGTCACCGGCAACTACAAGTTGGCGGGCGAGTGGCTGAACGCGCGCGTGCGCCTGGGAACCGACTGGTTCGAGCAGTCCAACAAGGAGGTCTACCCCTTCTACTCCCAGGACACCCCCGAGGGGGGCTTCGTGGAGGCCGCTTCGTTCCATCAGGAGACCAACGTGGAGGCGCTGGTCACCGCGAACCGGCAGCTGACCACCGACTTCTCGCTCAACGTCAGCGGCGGGGCCAACATGCGGCGCAACGACTTCGACCTGCAGGAGGCGGGAAGCCGCAAGCTCAACGTTCCGGACATCTACAACGTGAGCAACTCGGCGGCACCACCGCTGCTGAACTACGTGATCCAGAGGAAGCACGTCAACAGCCTCTACGGCCTGTTCACCGTCGGATACCGGGACTTCGCCTTCGTCGACGTAACCGCCCGCAACGACTGGTCCTCGACGCTCCCCGAAGACAATCTCTCATATTTCTATCCGTCCTACTCGGGGAGCCTCGTCTTCACCGACGCCCTGCAGATCGACTCCGACTTCCTCTCCTACGGGAAGCTCCGGGCAAGCTGGGCGAAGGTCGGAAACGACGCGGATCCGTACCAGCTCACCTCGGTCTACTCCGAGGTCGACAAGTTCGGAAACATCCCCGGCTACACGACCAGCAACACCATCCCCAACGCCCATCTGCGGCCCGAGGAGACCCGTTCCTGGGAGATCGGCGCGGACCTGCGCTTCTGGTTCGACCGAGCTGCGCTCGACCTCACCTACTACAACTCGACCACCCGCGACCAGATCCTCGCCGTGGACGTGTCGGAAGCCAGCGGCTACAACCGCCAGGTCCTGAACGCGGGCTCGGTGCGCAACAAGGGCTTCGAAGCGTTGCTGACGGTCGACCTGCTGAACCAGCCCAGCGGGCTGGCCTGGGACATGTCGTTCAACTTCGGAAAGAACGACTCCGAGGTGCTTGAACTCGCCCCCGGCCTCGAGTCGATCGTGATCGGGCGGGCCGGCGGCATCCGGGGCGCGGTTGAGGCCCGACCCGGCCACCCGTACGGGGTGTTCTTCGGTCCGGTGTGGAGGCGGGACGCCGCCGGCAACATCATCGTCGGCAGCAACGGACTTCCCATCCGAGGTTCGTCCGAGATCATCGGCTCCTACCAGCCTGACTGGATCGGCGGCGTGCGCAGCACGCTGTCCTACGGCTCCTTCACCGTCAGCGCCCAGGTCGACACGCGCCGGGGCGGGCAGATCTTCTGTGGCTCCTGCCGCCTGGGCTACCGCACCGGCGTCCTGTACGAGTCGGCCAACCCGACCCCCAGAGACTGGGATCCCGACCGGAATACCGGCCGCGGCCCGGTCGTCTTCCCCGGGGTCACCGAGAACGGATCGGCGAATACCGTGGCGGTGGCGCCGAGAACCCTCGGCACGCGCCTCGACGACGTCGACACCGAGTGGCTCTTCGACAACAACTACACCAAGCTGCGCGAGGTGGCGATCGCCTTCGATCTGCCGCCCGCGTATCTGGACGCGCTCCCGGTATCGCAGGCGCGCATCACCTTCGTGGGCCGCAACCTCTGGCTGTGGACCGGGATCCCGCACATCGATCCGGAGACCGCAGCCATCGAGGGCAGCACCACCGAAGCGAATCTCGCCGGCATCGAAGACAAGCAGTTCCCGACGCCGCGGACCTTCGGAATCAACATCTCCGTCGTGCATTGAGGTGATGAACATGCTTCGACAGGAGAAACCGATGATGCCGAAGACATCTGATTCGAGCGGGAGACCGAGAATGAATACGAAGAGAAGGACAAATCGCGGCCTCGCGGCCGGTTTGATCGTGGCAATGGGCCTGGGCGTCTCCGGTTGCACGGAGGATTTCACCGGGATCAACACCAACCCCAACGCACCCACCGACGTGGGCGTTCAGTACCTGCTGCCCGCAGGCATCGTGAACGCCGTGACCTCCCTGCTGGGAACCGGCTTCGACCGGGGCACGGCCTCGGTCTGGGTGCAGCACTACGCCCGCCTCCAGTACGGCTCGATCGATCGCTACGAGATCGACGGGAGCTTCTCGGACGGGCTCTGGGCCGGCCTCTACACGGGGGCCATCGTGGACTTCGACGCAGTCGTCCAGAAGGCCGCCGAGAGAGGCAACGCGAACCAGGAGGCGGTCGGCCGAATCCTGCGGGCATGGATGTTCCACAACATGGTGGACCTGTGGGGCAATATCCCCTACAGCGAGGCGCTGGGCGGGCTGGCCCAGAGCAACATCACGCCCGTGTACGATGACGCCCAGACCATCTACAGCTCGCTGCTGGCCGAGTTGTCCGCCGCCAGCTCCCAGATCGCCCCCATGAACGGGCTCTTCCCGGACGTGTTCCGGGGAACGGTCGGAAACCCGGACCTGATCTTCGAAGGCGACATGTACAAGTGGCAGCGCTTCGCCAACTCGCTGCGGCTGCGCATGGCGATGCGCATCCAGAGCGCGTCCGAGGCCTCGAGCGCAATCTCGGCGGGCGTCTTCGCAAGCAGCGATGACGAGGCCAAGCTGGTGTGGCTGGGTTCTCCGCCCAATGAGAACCCGATGGCGCCCGCTTTCATCGCCCGTCCCGGCGACTTCCGCATCAGCGCGGCGATGGTCGACGCGCTCATCGAGCACAACGACCCCAGGCTCTCCATCTACGCCGATCCCGCGAGGGAAACGGGTGAGTTCCGGGGCATGCCCAACGGCATGGACGACAGCCACGGGATCGAGTTCGAGCAGGTGTCGCGTGTCGGCAAGTGGTTCCTGCGGCCCAGCACGCCGACGTGGATCCAGTCCTACGCCGAGGTGGCGCTGCTTCAGGCGGAGGCTGCGGTGAGAGGGTATGCCGGTGGCGATGCGGCGGCTCTCTACGAGGCCGGGGTGCGCGCTTCCATGGAGACGTACGACGTCTCGTCGGACGACGTTGACGCCTATCTGGCGCAGCCGATGGTGGCGTTCGCTTCGGACATGGAAACCCAACTGCAGCAGATCGCCCAGCAGATGTGGTTCGCGCTGTACGACCAGGGGCCGGAGGCGTGGGCCTACTTCAGGCGCGCCGACCACCCCGGTCTGGTGGCGGGTCCCGACAACCTGAACAACAACCTCATCCCGGTGCGGCTGCCGTATCCGCAGAGCGAGGAGTCGGTGAACAACGCCAACCTGTCGGCCGCGCAGTCGGCGCAGGGGCTGGGACCGGAGCCCTGGAACACGCGGTTGTTCTGGGATCCAAGCTGAGCCGAGCCCCCAGGGTCTGACCCTCGGTTCGGGTCAGGCCCGGCGGCGAGGAGAAACCGGTCGGCGCCTGGCATGGGCCGGCCGGTTTCGCGTTCAGGATACCCGCAGCGGGCCCGACAGCACGTCGGTGTTGGGGTGGAAGGTCGCCCAGGCGAACCAGAAGGCGATGTAGGCGTCCGCCACCTGCGGGAGCGCCGAGCCCTCGAGAGGCCCCGCTACCGCACGGCCTTCGAGGTTCCACCTGCTGCCCGTCTGCACGTCGACGAACCCGCCGTCGCGCACCTCGAAGGTAAGGGCCCGGCCGCCGGACCTCGGGTGATAGGCCACGGCCGCCTGGGCCCGGCTGGACCAGAACACCACTACCGGCCGCGTGCCCTGCACGTCGTCGTGCACCACCACCACATCGCCCCGGCTCTCGAGCACGATGAACGGGAACGCCATCCCGAAGCCGTTTTCGCGCGGGATGCCCAGGACCCGCTCCTTGGGGGGACGGCGCGTGTCGAACTCGGGGTGTGGGAACAGCGTCTGCGGGTTGTCGACCACCTCGTAGTCGCCGTAGGGATAGCTCTCGTAGTCCCGGCCCCGCGGCTGCAGGCCCGAGACCACCAGGGTCTCGGGATGCAGGTCCTTCCAGGTGCGCCAGCGCATTTCGATCGCCGGCAGCGGCTCGAGTGGCTGTCATTCCATCGGCCCACACCGCGCGCCCTGCATCATCTGCGGGAAGAGCGATTCCTCGGCTCCATCGAGCCGGCGGTTGAACATCATCAGGTTGTTGTGGAAGAGGAGGCCCGATACGCCGAAATCGACACCCTCGACGGAAGACCGATCGAAAACCATGCTCGACCCGGTGAGCGGACAGTAGGTGACCGCGAACGGGCGCCCGAAGTCGTCGAAGTTCACGATCTCGTGCCACCAGAGGATGTTGTGCGGCACCGCGATGAACCGTCCGTCCGCCTCGATCCCGATCACCCGGTCGACTTCGCGGACATAGGTGGCTTCGGCATGCTCGCTGGAGACCAGCGACGGGTTCACGAGCGCCGGAATGCCGTCCCGGCCCACGCCTCCGGAGACGATGAACTCCTCGGGAATGCTGCAGAAGGAGTCGTCTGGCAAGGACGGCGCCACGCCACCCCCCTGGTCGTCGAATGGCGAGGTCGTCTCGACGAGGCTGCACGCGGTCAGGATGCCCGCGATGGCGCAGAAGGCGGCGCGTCCCGGCCGTCCCGGCGCGAGGCCGTTCATCGCCGCAGCGAGATGAGCTCGATGATGCCCCGGGGATACCCCATCCCGTAGCGGCTCGCCGCCCTGCCCGGATCCAGGTAGTGAATCTCCTGGATGTCCCGCACCTGATACGCGTTCAGGACGTTGATGTCACCGATTCGCGTCCCGTCCATGAAGACCGTCGGAGTCACAGGCGTCGCATTCGCGAGGCCCACGGTCTGGCCCCGGGCCCGCAGCCACTGGGGATTGAGCGCGCGGATGACGTCGTGCGCCGTGATGGCCTGCGACTCCGCGATCTGCGCGCGAGTGATGATGTTGCGGGAACCGCCAGGGCCGCTGCCCGTAGATGCGCAGCCCTGGAGGGAGAATGCGAGAAGGAGGGAGAGGACGAGGTAACGCATGGGGTCCTCCATGGGCGAGGGGAGCTTCCTCAACGTAGCACGAGAGGGGGCTACGGGGCGATACGCGACGCGATGCCACAGGGCGGTGTCGGCTCCGGGCACGGTCCGCTTGCCCCCGCATCCCGCCGCACCGTAATCTCACTATTGAAAGTCGGATTTTCCCCGCGGCAGGAGGTGAACATGCGCGGATCGACTTCAGCCCGAATCGGGATCCTGAGGCGCCGGACCCTCGACGTCTCGCTTCTTCTCTTCCTGCTTCTGCCCTCGCTCGCGGCTCCGCCCGCCGAGGCCCAGCATCGCGACGGGCAAGGGGACATCACCATGGCCATGGTGGGGGACCTGATCATCACGCGGGCGCTGATGCCCTACGACGAGCCCGAGTTTCTGAAGCTGAGGGACGTGATCGGCGGGAGTACCGTGGGCCTCGGCAACATGGAGATGCTGCTGCACGAGTACGGCCCCGACATCATTCCCTCGGCCCAGAGCGGCGGCACGTACATGGCCGGGCATCCGGACCTGGCCAGGGATCTGGCGTGGATGGGGCTGGACATGCTGGGGCTCGCCAACAACCACACGATGGACTGGGGCGCGGGGGGGATGCGCTCGACCCAGCGTGCGCTCGCCGCGGCGGGAATCAAGGTCGCGGGCTCGGGCGAGAATCTGGCGCTCGCCAGGGCGCCCGCCTACCTGGAGACGATGGATGGCAGGGTGGCGCTCATCGCCGTGTCCTCGAGCTTCTCGGAGCATATGAGGGCCGGCCATCAGCGTCCGGATCTGCGCGGTCGGCCCGGGCTGGCGCCGATGCGGTTCGAGACGACATACGTGGTGCCGGGCGACGTCTACGAGAGCCTGGACGAGGCGCGCGCCCAGGTAGGGGGCATCGAGGGCAACTTCGAGCCTGGCGACGGCTACCGCACAATCACGACCCCGCACGAGGGCGATCTGCAGGAGCTGCTGGCGACCGTCCGCGACGCGCGGCGGCAGGCCAACTGGGTGGTCGTGACCAGCCACACCCACCAGGGGGGCGGCAACAACTTCATCCCCAGCCGCGCTGGAGACCAGTCCGGCTGCCTGGGCCTCTATCAGGACGAGTGCAACGAGGGCAGCTATGTGCCCGCGGACGCGCTGGTGACGTTCGCGCGGGCCACCATCGATGCCGGGGCGGATGCCTTCTACGCGCACGGTCCGCACGTGCTGCGAGGCATTGAGATCTATCAGGAAAAGCCGATCTTCTATTCCCTGGACGACTTCCTGTTCCAGAACGAGACCCCGCCGTTCCAGCCCTGGGACAACTATGCCCGCTATGACGTGGACGAGTTCAGGGGGCTGCCGTCCGATTTCTACGATGGCAGGGAAGTGGCGTCAGGAGGCGGGCGTCCCGCGGCGGACTACTGGTGGGACGGAGTCGTGGCGGTTTCGGACTTTCGCGACGGAGAGCTGTACGAGATTCGACTGGTGCCGACGGTCCTGGGGTACGGACTGCCGCGGCCCCAGCGTGGACGGCCCGTGGCGGCCTCGGGCGAGGACGCGCAGCGGATCCTTACGCTCCTCGCCGCGCTCTCGGACCCGTTCGGCACGGAAATCGAGGTGGTTGGGGATGAGGGCGTGATTCGGGGACCGGGGGCGTTGAGGACGGACGGCTCGGGTCGGCGGTAGTGCCTCAGTCCGTCGCGGGTGGCCTTCTGCCCTCGGTTGGCGTGATCACGATTCCGGGCAACATCCCCGTCGGCGCGCCCTCGTCCACTACGAAGCTGCCGTTGACGAGCACGTAGTCGATCCCGGTCGCGTACTGGTGCGGGTCGGTGAAGGTGGCCATGTCGCGAATCTGCTCCAGGTCGAGGACGACCACGTCGGCCACGAAGCCTTCACGCACCTGGCCGCGGTTCCGGAGCCCCAGGATCTGGGCGGGCAGGGTGGTCATGGAACGAATGGCGTTCTCGACGGAGAGGACGCCGCGGTCGAGCGCGTATTGCCTGATCTTGCGCGGGAAGGTGCCGTAGTAGCGGGCGTGGATGGCCGGTCCGTCTTCAGGCAGTGAGATGCCGCCGTCGGAGGCAGTAGCCACCCACGGCTGCGCGGAGAAGTTCTCGATGTCCTCCTCGGAGAAGGAGAAGCTCCGCAGACGCCCGCCGCCGCGCCGGTCACTCATGCCCTCCAACTGGAGCTGGATGGCGGCCTCCACGGTTGAGATGCCGCGCTCGTCCGCAATCTCGGCGACGCTCTTGCCGATCAGGGTTCGGTCTGGATAGTCGAAGACCACGATGTTCTCCGCGCCGCCCCGGAACTCGGTCTCGTATGCGACGTCCTGCCTGAGCATGCGGGCGCGCTCGGGATCGGCCAGGGTCGCGCGCAAGGCTTCCGCGTAGTCGGGCGTCGCGCCCGGACCACCGCCCGGCGGCTCATCGCCCGCGCCCACGGCCCATTCCGGAATCAGGCTCACGTTGCCGTCGCTTCCGCTGGTCGCGTACGGGTACTGGTCCGCGAAGATGGCGACGCCCCGGTCCCGGGCCCGGCGGATGGCGGCGATGATGGCGCCGCTCGAACCCCAGTAGTTGGCCCCCCGGGCCTTGATGTGGGTCGCCACCACGGTGGCTCCGGTGCGCTCGCCGATTTCGATCGTCTCCTGAATGGAGTTGAGCATGGTCGGCGGACCGGGCTCGTCCTGACTCGGCCTCCACCACATCGGCGAGGTGCCGCTGCTGCGTTCATGCTCGATGAAGACGCCCCCGTACGGCACGATCTCCTCCACGACGGCCACGACCTCGTCGGTGTTGCTCCAGCGGCCGGGGACGTATTCGAGGCCCGCCGACATCCCGAAGGCTCCCGCTTCCATCCCTGCGCGCGCGAGTTCCCGCATCCGCTGAACTTCCTCGGGCGTCGCGAGGCGCTGGTAGTCGTCGCCCATCGCCTCGGCGCGAATCGAGTTGTGGCCCACCATGAGGATCGCGTTGGGACCGGTGCGAAGGTCCTGCAGCAGCGACCTCTGCGCACCGATGTCCACGGGGCTCCGGCCGTCCTGGTTGATGACGACGGTGGTCACGCCCTGGGTGACCAGGTTGGCTGCGGCGCGGCGGCGCTCGTCCGGTGCCGCCAGACCTCCAGCGCCGTGCGAATGAAGATCGATGAACCCGGGCGCTAACACCTTGCCCCGGGCATCGATGATCCGCTCGGCCGGCGCGTCGGCGAGGTCGCCCACGGCCGCGATCATCCCGTCCCGGATGCCGACATCGGCGTAGATCCACGGGTTTCCCGTGCCGTCCAGGACCTGGGCGCCGGTGATGAGCACGTCGAACGAAGCGGGTTCCTGAGCCTGTAGGCGCGCTATGGGCCCGAACAGCGAGAGCACCAAGAGGCCAGTCAGCAAACGACGCATGGTTTCCTCCGATATCGTTACGCACCCCATAGCGCCGGAAGGCGATCCAGGAACCAGAAAGTGGAGAAGGCGCCCAGGGCGTAGCCCAGAGCAGGCTCAACTCGCTGCACGGCAAAACGCCTCGCCCGTCCGGCGATCTTCGCCAGCGCGATCAGCGCCACGACGAACGCGAGCTGTCCTGCCTCGACGCCCAGGTTGAAGAACAGGAGCGCCAGCGGAACGTCGCTGGACCTGAGCCCGATCTCGCCGAGAGCGCCGGCGAATCCTAGCCCGTGCAGCAATCCGAAGACGAAGGCCACCAGCCACGGATACCGGTGCACGAGGCTCTCCTGGCCCCGGCGCCCGACCACGATCTCGCGGGCCAGCAGCACGATGGAAAGGGCGATCGCGGCTTCGACCGGCGCGCGGTCCACGGGCACGTAGCCGAGCACTGCCAGCCCCAGCGTGATGCTGTGCGCCAAGGTGAAGGAAGTGATGGTCTTGACCAGCGACCAGAATCCGCCGACCAGCAGGAGCAGGCCCAGCACGAAGAGCAGGTGATCGATCCCGAAGAGGATGTGCTCCCCCCCGAGAATGAAGTACGTGCCCGCGAGCCGGCCGGTCGTGCCGCCTCCTGCCCGCAGGTCCGCAAGCCGGACGGGCACCGAGCGCCCGTCGCCGCGGAAGTAGGCCGACGCCTGGGTGCCGTCGCCCCAGCGCACGAGCGCCACCACGCCGGCCAGCGACCACGGCAACTCCAGGGCGTCGTCGAACGTCAGTTCGGAGGCGCATTCGAACGCGAAGCCCGCGCTCACGAGCACGCCCGCGTCCTCCGAGCCAATCGGCGTGCAGCGCTCCGGCAGCACCCCGCGCAGGTCGATGATGGGCGACACCTGGGTATCGACGATGGAGAATACGTACCGGGCATCGCCGATCTGGTCCAGGTAGACGCGGGCGACCGAGGTCACGTCCACGTCGTGGGTGGGGAG